>JAFGQF010000102.1 GCA_016935775.1 Caldifarciminota bacterium | reverse complement strand
GAAGGAAGGGTTCTTCATCCAGCCGACGATCATCGCCGACGTCAAGCGGTCCGCCCGCATCGCCCAGGAGGAAATCTTCGGGCCGGTCCTGGCGATCATCAAGGCGCGCAACTTCACGGACGCACTGGCCATCGCCAACGGGACCGAATACGGGCTGACCGGCGCGGTCTACACCCGCAACCGGGAGAAGATCGCCCGCGCCAAGCGCGAGTTTCACGTCGGCAACATGTACATCAACCGCAAGTGCACCGGCGCGCTGGTCGACGTCCAGCCGTTCGGGGGTTTTAACATGTCGGGTACCGACTCCAAGGCCGGCGGCCGCGACTACCTGCTGCTTTTCCTGCAGGCCAAGTCGATGACCGAGCGGTTCTAGGAACAGGACCTATATGACCAATACGACCCATTCGCAGAAACGCAAGCGCGTCATCATCGTCGGCGCGGTCGGGATGGACTACCACGTCTTCAATACCTGCTTCCGCGGCCGGGAGGAGTTCGAGGTCGTCGGGTTCACGATGGCCCGGGAGCAGAACCTGGGCACGACCGGCGGCCTGCGGCCCTATCCCGCGAGCCTGGCCGGCAGGCTCTACCCGCAGGGCATCCCGACCTTCTACGAACACGAGCTGGCCGGGAAGGTGCGCGAGCTCAAGGCCGACGAGGTGGTCTTCGCTTACTCGGACGTGAACTACCAGTACCTGATGAACCTGGCGTCGGTGGCGCTGGCCGCGGGCGCGGACTGGCGGCTCATCGCGCCGCGGTTCACCCAGCTTCAGTCGAAGAAGCCGGTGGTGGCGGTCTGCGCGGTGCGCACCGGGTGCGGCAAGTCGCAGACCTCGCGCCGGGCCTACGAAGTGGTGAAGGCGCTGGGGCTGAAGGTCGTGGCGGTGCGTGAGCCGATGCCCTACGGTGACCTGGAGAAGATGGTCTGGCAGCGGTTCGCGACCTACGAGGATTTGGACAAGGCCGGCTCGACCATCGAGGAGCGCGAGGAGTACGAGCCCTATGTCGAGAACGGGATGGTCATCTACGCCGGGGTGGACTACGCCGAAATCCTGAAGCACGCCGAACAGGAGGCCGACGTCATCATCTTCGACGGCGGCAACAACGAGGTATCGTTCTTCCGGCCCGACTTGCTGGTGGTCGTGACCGACCCGCTGCGCGCCGGGCACGGGGTCCAGTATTACCCGGGCGAGGTGAACCTGAGAATGGCCGACGTCGTGGTTATCAACAAGGAGGATTCGGCTACGCCGGAGCAGGTCGCGCTGGTCGAGGAAACCGCGCGGTCGGTGAACCCGAAGGCGGTCATCGTCCACGCCGACTCGCCGCTCGAGGTGGCGGAGGGCGAGAGCATCCGGGGCAAGCGGGTGCTGGTGGTCGAGGACGGGCCGACCGTGACCCACGGCCAAATGGCGTTCGGCGCGGGCCGGATCGCGGCCCGGCGCTGGGGCGCGGCCGAGATAATCGACCCGAAGCCCTACGCGACCGGCCTGCTGCTCGCCGAGCTCGAGCACAGCACGCACCTCGACCGGGTGTTGCCGGCGATGGGCTACTCGAAGCAGCAGCTCGACGAGCTCGAGCAGGCCATCAACCGGGCCGACTGCGACCTGGTGGTTTCGGGCACGCCGATTGACCTGAACCGGCTGGTGAAAGCGAACAAGCCGATTGTCCGGGTGAAGTACTCGCTCGCCGAGAAGGGCAAGCCGGACCTGGCCGACATCATCGCGGCGCGGCTGAAGCAGCTCGGCGCGGCCAGGTAGCCCGCTGCGGGACATGACCGGCATTCGGTTCTCCGAATCCCGGGTCGTGTCCCAGGGCAGAAGCAGCCGATGACCGACCGGCACTGGCGGGTCGCGCTGACCGTCTTCGGCTGGCTGCTGCTGTTGCAATCGGCGCTCGGGCTGGCGAGCGGGGTGCTGGGCCTGCTGGCAAGGGGATTGCTGGCGCCGGGCGGCGTCGGCGCGGGCTTTGCCGGGGCCGGGGAACTGGTGCCCGGGTTTGAGGCGCTGCCCGGGCTGGTGGCGATGCTCGACATCGCGCTCCGTGCCGGGCTCGCGTTCAACGCGGCGCAGGTTGCCGGCGCGGTCGGGCTGCTGGGGCGACGCAAGTGGGGCTGGTACGTTACGGTCATCGTCCACATCCTGGTCGCGGGCGGACTGTTCGTCTTCCTGCCGACCGTGTTCGGCTCGGTGCTGACCGTCGCCGCGCCGAACGAATCGCCGTTGATGCCGTGGGTTCTGTCGCTGCTGGCGGTGCTGCCCGCGCTGGCAGTGGTCGGGTTCCTGCTGGTCGGGCCGGTGGTGCGCCAGTTCGAGAGCCGGACCGAGCCACCGGCCCCGGGCGCGTCCCTTGACTTGCCCGGCGATTAGGGCATAGTGACCGTCGTGAAGCGACTGCCCGAGCACGAACACAAACTCCTGGCCGCGCTGGCCGGCGGGCCGCGGCCGGTCGAGTCGCTGGTCGAGGAGACCGGGCTGGACCAGTCGCTGGTGATGGCCGCGGCGACCGGTCTCAGGGAGCGGGGGCTGGTGGCGATTGACGAGCGCGAGCACGAGGAACTGAGCGTGACCGATGCCGGGCAGGCGGCCGCGCGCGCGGGGTTCCCGGAGCGGGCGGCGCTCGGGTTGATTGTCGAGCGGGGCGGGGCGGTGGCGTTCCAGGAGCTGGCTAAGCTGCTGGGCAAGGACGATTTCCGGGCCGAGGTGAAGTGGCTGACGCGCAAGAACTGGTGCGGCCGTGAGGCGGGCACGCTGGTGGTGACCGATTCCGGGCGCGCGGCGCTCGTCAGCACCGGGCCGGACGAGGAATTGCTCTCCCGGCTGGCCGAAACCGGGCCGCTGGCCGCGGACGCGGTCGAGGGGATTGACGTCGCGGCCGCGCTCGAACTGCTCGCCGGGCGCGGCGAGTACCTGAAGCGAAAGAAGCGAGTGAGCCGGACGGTCGGGCTGACCGATGCGGGCCGGGCACTGGTCGCGGCGGGCATCGAGCCGGCCGAGGAGGTCACCCAGCTCACACCCGAGTTGCTGGTATCGGGCGAGTGGCGGAACGTGGTGTTCAAGCCCTACGACCCGAAGCTGGACACCGCCGAGCTGTGGCCGGGCAAGCCGCACCCGCTGGGCCGGGTCATCCAGGAGACGCGCCGGACGTTCCTCGAGATGGGTTTCGAGGAGGTCGAGTCGCCGGCAATCGAGACCGAGTTCTGGGACTTCGACGCCCTGTTCCAGCCCCAGGACCACCCGGCGCGCGAGCTGCAGGACACTTTCTTCCTGGCCGAGCCGTCCGCGGGCCGGCTGCCGGACGAGAAGCTGGTCGGCCGCGTGGCGCAGACCCACGAGGACGGCGGGGAGACCGGCTCGACCGGCTGGCGCTATCGCTGGGAACGGGAAAAGGCGCGCAGGCTGGTGATGCGGACCCATACGACCGCGGCGACCATCCGCGCGCTGGCGCAGGACCCGAGGCCGCCGCGCAAGGTCTTCTGCATCGGCAAGTGCTTCCGGCGTGACGACATCGACCAGACCCACCTGCCCGAGTTCACCCAGATTGACGGCATCATCATCGACGAGGAGGCGAACCTCGCGACGCTCTTCGGTACCCTGCGCGAGTTCTACCTGAAGATGGGCGCGAAGGAAGTCCGGTTCCGGCCGTCGTTCTTCCCCTACACCGAGCCGAGCGCCGAGGT
>JAFGQF010000003.1 GCA_016935775.1 Caldifarciminota bacterium | reverse complement strand
TTCTGGGAGCTCTACAAGACGCTGCCGACGCTGATGTTCAACTACGGCCAGAGCCTCGAGGACGGCGGCAACCAGTTCGCCGGCGCCGGCATCGAGTTCAGCTCGGACGCGATCGACGTCTTCATCGAGGCGACATCGGAAATCCCCAAGGGTGAAGACTACATGGCCTTCATCGGCGAGGACTTCACCCCCAAGGCCCGGGTCGCCCCCGGCGTCCGCGTGCGCATCCCCTACTTCCATATCACCGGCGGCGTCGAAATCGGGCTCACCGACGAGGTCCCCGACTACGAGATCCTCGCCGGGTTCACCTTCGTGTCGCCGTTCCCCAAGCCGAAACCGAAGCCGTGGGGCCGGCTCGCGGGCAAGGTGGTGGACGAGCGCAGCGGCATGCCGCTCAAGGCGAAGGTGACTTCGCCCAACGGCAAGTTCCGGGCCCAGAAGACCGACGACGAGACCGGCATCTTCTTCCTCCAGAAGGCGCCGACTGGGGTCATCGTCGTCCAGGCCGAAGCCGAAGGCTACCTGCCCGAGGCAGTGCCGCTGGTCATCACCGACCAGGGCTACGCCAACCACACCTTCAAGCTGAAGCCGATGGTGCCCTACGGCACGGTCACCGGGCGTGTCTTCGACACCTACTCGGGAGCGCCCCTGTCGGCCGAGGTCGGCTTCGCCGGCACCGACATCAAACCGGCGACCTCGAACGAGCTCACCGGATTCTTCCGGGTGGACAATGTCCCGGCCGGGCTGGTGAGCGTCCGCATCGAGAAGGACGGCTACTTCCCCGAGGAACGGGTGGCCGAGGTCGAGGACGGCGGCGTCTCCAAGCTCAACGTCGGGATGGCCCCGCTCGATATGAAGGGCACCTTCAAGGGAAAGGTAACCGACAAGAAGACCGGCGAAGCGGTCGAGGCGACAATCAGCTTCATCGACGGGAATCGGCCGAACCTGATGGCCGACGCCCAGACCGGGGTATTCGAGACCGAGCTGCCGGTCGGACCCTACGACGTCAAGGTTGATGCCTGGGGCTACGTTTCCCAGACCAGCACCTTCTCCATCGAAAAGGGCGAGACGACCGAGCGCAACTACGAGCTGGTCAGCAAGGGCATGATCCTGACCCTGCGCGGCGTCTACTTCGAGTTCGGCAAGGCCGAACTGCGCACCGAGTCCTACCCGGCGCTGACCGAGGCGGCCCAGATAATGAAGGACAACCCGGATATCATGGTCGAAATCCAGGGCCACACCGACGCGATCGGCGGCGACGAAGCCAACCAGAAGCTCTCCGAGCGTCGCGCCTACTCGGTGGTCAACTTCATGGTCCAGTACGGCGGCATTGACCCGAAACGCCTGGCCGCCAGGGGCTACGGCGAGAGCAAGCCAATCGCCCCCAACGACACCGATGAGGGCAGGCAGCTGAACCGCCGGGTCGAGTTCGTGATTCAAAAGTAGCAGCGACCGGCTGCATTGGTGACGGGGAGGCTTCGGCCTCCCCGTTGCTGTTACGACACCGGGCTGTCAGGAACCGAGCAGGAAACGGAGGTACCAGGCCAGGATCTCGCGGCCGGCGAACAGCCCGACCAGCGCGCCCGCGGCCAGGAATGGACCGAAGGGAATCTCCTGTCCCCTGCCGGTCCGGCCGGCCCAGCGCAGCGCCAGGCCGACTGCCACGCCCAGCAGCACCGCCGCGAAAAGCGCCACCGCGACCCTGCCCAGCCCAAGAAATCCGCCGATCATCGCCGCGAACGGCAGGTCGCCGCCGCCCATCCCTTCCTTCTGGTCGACGCCCATCTTCCGAAACAGACCGGCGAGCACGTAGCGCCAGAGCAACCACGCCGCCAGCACGAAACAACCGCCTGCCAGCGCGCCCCAAAGCGCGTCCAGGGGGTCGAGCCCGGGAAGCAGCGCGGTCCCGAGCGCAAGGACCAGGCCCGGAATTGACAGCCGGAACGGAATGATGAGATGCTCGAGGTCAATCAGCGCCAGCACGACCAGCAGGCTGATCAGCAGCAACGCGCGGAGGAGCTCCCAGGTCGGGCCGAACCGCGCCCAGGCGGCGACGAAGAGCACACCGGTAAGCAGCTCCACCAGCAGGTAGCGGGGCGAAATCGGCCTGCGGCAATGCCGGCACCGACCACGCAGCAGCAGCCAGCTCAGCACCGGGATGTTGTCGTAGAAGGCAATCCGCTTCCGGCAGTTCGGGCAGTGCGACGGCGGCGCTACTATGGACTGGCGGCGGGGAATGCGATGGATGCAGACGTTGAAGAAGCTGCCCAGGATCAGGCCGAGAACCGCGAAGACCGCCCAGCTCACTCGGACTCGAGGCCGGCCGGCTCCTGGGCGCCCGGCCGGGGAAACATCCGCTTGTCGGTAGCTGCGGCCCAGGCGGTCTCGTCCGAGATGACACCGGCCCGCAGCAGGGTGGCCAGCGACTGGTCGTTGGTCTGCATGCCGTGTTCGGAGCCGGTCTGGACCGACGAGAACACTTGGTGCGAACGGCTCTCGCGGACCAGGTTGCGAACCGCCGGCGTCGCCACCAGCACCTCCATTGCCGCCACCCGGCCGCGGCCGTCGCGCCGCAGCAACAGCTTCTGCGAGATGATCCCCTGGATGACATTGGCGAAGATCTGGCGAACGTATTCGTGCTGGTCGGCCGGGAAAACATCAATCACCCGGTCGACCGTCTGGGCGACGCTGTTGGTGTGCAAGGTAGACAGCACCAGGTGTCCGGTCTCGGCCGCGGTCAGGGCCAGCCGGATCGTCTCGAGGTCGCGCATCTCGCCGACCAGCAGGACATCCGGGTCTTCGCGCAGGCAGGCCCGGAGCGCGGCCGCGAACGACCGCGAATGCGTGCCAATCTCGCGCTGGCTGATCAGGCAGTTGCGCCCCTGGAAGATGTACTCGATCGGGTCCTCGATGGTGATGATCCGTGCCGAGCGCTCCTGGTCAATCCGGTCGATCATGCTCGCCAGCGTTGTCGACTTGCCGCAGCCGGTCGGGCCCGTAACCAGTACCAACCCGGCCTCGCGCCTGGTCAGCTCCGCGACCGACTCCGGCGCCGGCAGCTCCTCGAGCGGCTTGATCCTGGCCGGGATTATCCGAAAGGCAGCGCCGAGACCGGTGAGGTCGAGGAATACGTTCACCCGGGCCCGGATTCGCTCCGCGGTCACGTACTCGAGGCTGACTTCCGCGGCCTCGCGGGCCGTGCCCCAGGTGTAAGACAGGTCGACCTCGCGCCGCCGGTCCACCGCGGCACGCTGCTCGTCGGTCAGGATAGAAAAGACCAGCGCTCGCGCATCTTCCTGCGTGAGCGCTGGTCCGGGTATTTTCTTCAGCCGCCCATTCACTCGAATGATGGGCGGGTTGCCGACGGTCAGGTGAAGGTCGGAACCACCATACTTGGCGGCGTAGCGGAGCAGTTCGTCAATATCCATGCGCCGCTCGCGGCCACGGGCTAGCCCTCCGCCGGCAGGACGTGCGGCACGATGAAGATCATCAGATCATTCTTCTCGCGCCGTACCGAGGTCTTCTTGAACAGGTGCCCGATGATCGGGATATCGCCGAGCAGCGGAATCTTGCCGATCGTCCGCGTCTCCTCGTCCTTGACCAGTCCGCCGATCACCACCACTTCACCGTCGGCGACGCTGACCTGGGTCTCGGCCTCGCGCTTGGCGACAACCGGCTGCTGGTCATCCGCCGTACCGACCCAGCCGGTGATTGCCTCGACGCTCGGCTTGACGGTCATGTTCACCATACCGTCGGAGGTGACGTGCGGAGTCACCTCGAGCTTGATCGGGATCGAGCGGGTAGTCCAGGTGTAGGTCACTTCGCCGGTTTCGCGGTCCTTGTTGATCTCACGCAACGGCACCTCGACACCCATGCTGACCATTGCCTTCTGGTTGTCGAGTGTCAGCGTCTTCGGACTGGCCAACACCCGCGAGTTGCCCCGGGTCGCCAGGATGTCGAGCGAAGCCTGCATCTGGTCGAGCGATATCTTGCCCAGCACCATCTCGTCAAAGATCAGCGGGATGCCGAAATCCTGGTCGAAATCGAACGGCCCGGTCGATGCGCTCGCCCGGATAGTCCAGTCGATACCGTAGCGGTCCTCGGATGAATGGGTCGTCTCGATGAACTTCGCCTCGATTGCCACCTGCGGCACCGGCCGGTCGTAGGAAGCGAGAAAAGCGGCAATCTGCCGGTGCGCCTCGGGGATATCGGTGACAATCAACACCCCGGTGCGATTCGAACCACTGCCGTCGCCGACGCGCCGGTAGTTTGCCTCGGCACTGCCGACTTCGGATAGTGACCGCTTGATGGCGTTGGCCGCGTCTTCGGCCTCGACGTGGTCAAGGTCGTAGACCCGGGTCAACTTCTCGCCGAACAGCTCCTTCTTGATCGGCTTGACGACCAGGATGCCGCCCGGCTCCTCGACCATGTTGCAGAGGCCGGACTTCAGGAGCGCATCGATGCCGGACCGCAGCGGCACCTCGCTGAGCCGGACGCTGACGATCTGCTTGACGTCCTGGGTTACCAGCATGTTGAGGTCGAACTGGCCGGCAATCATCCGGATGACGTCCGACAGCTCGGCATCCTTGACCAGCAGAGTCAGTTCCTTGCCCTCGAACGGGTCGTCATACGTCGGCATGGGCATCCTGGGCATCGGCGCGGTCCCAAGGTCAATCACCACGACATCGCCCTCGCGCGTCACGTGGCTCTCGACGAGGTCGCGCAGCCGGACCGCCACCCGATAGCCATTGGTCGCCTCGCTCGGCTGGACGGTGATCGCCGACACCGGGTAGTGCTTGGACTCGACCCGGTCGCCGTCAAGACGCATCTCCACGTCCATGAAATCGAGGACCACGGCGGGCGGCTCCTTGGAGACGAACGAACTGACGTTCGGTTCTCCCTCGCAGGCGATGGTCACTCGCACGCCTTCGAGCAGCTTGTCAATCGCTATGTCGGTGATGACGGCCCGCCCGTCCTGGGCGACGGCCGCGGACACGAACCCCAGGGCGAGCACGGCGGCAAGCAGGATATTCCTCATTGCTTACTCCCCAAGCACAAGGGTGAACGTTCTGCCACCCTGTTCAAGTATGACCTTATCACTCTCGATCCGGGTGATTCGCTTCCCGCTGATCAGGTCACCCTGTTCGAGAATCTGGTCATTGATCAGCACGTAGGCCTTCTCGCCCCCGAGCGTGATCGCCTTCAGCTGCATCTCCCGAAGTTCGTTTACGAGCAGCCAGTCGCGAACGAACGGGTCGCCACCCCAGGACTCGATCTCCCGGGATTCCGAGAACTCCTTACCGGTCCGGCCGGGCTTCTTTGCGTCTTCGGTCACCTTCGGCTCGCCTCCGGCCTCCGGGGCCTCGGTGTCCTCGCCGGCCTGGGCCGCCAAAACGCTCTTCCAGTCTCCAGCAGCGGCTCCGGCCCGCCCGGGACGCACGCCGAAGAACAGCGTGTAGAGCGCCAGCAGCGCAACGACCAGCCCAAGCACAATCAGAATCCGTTGCTTCAAGATGCTCCTTTCCTGGTTGCGGACCCAGCAGCCGCAAGTCTCCCGTCAAACGGAATCACGTGGTTTCTCACCGTCGCCTTTTGGTACTGTAGGTCGGCGGCATCATGCTCTCGCCGACCCGTACCGACTGGCGCCTGCCGAACGCGTCCACCTCGATACGGTCGGATTTGATGCTGACAATCCGCCGGCCCATCACGACATCGCCCTCCGCCACCCGCCGGCCGTCAACGAGGGCGTAGCTGTCGCTGCCGAGCGAAACAATGGCGGAAACGATGTATGCCTGTCCCTGACCGCGCTTCGATTTCTTGCGCCGGCCGCGCTTGCTGCGGGCTTCCTTGAGCCGACGCCGCTGCTCACGCTCCCGTCGCCGCTCCTCGCGCCGGCGCCGACGCTCCTCCTTGCGGCGGGCCTTCTTCTCGGCCCGAAGCTCCTTCTTGGACTTGGGGCGAACGCGCCCGGTCGTCTTGCCGGCACGACGAGTCTTGGTCCCGGCCGTCTTCGCAGCGCTTGCGTTCGTATCGGACGTCGAGCTCTTGGACTTCTTCGTCTTGCCGCTCGCCCCGCCCCCCTTCGGCCGGAACAGGAAGTAAGCGCCTATGCCGAGGGCGACAATCAGGGCCAGGATCGGGACTATTCTTCTCAAATCCTGCCCCCGCTTGCCAGACTCGAGGTGTAAAGGTTAACCAGCAGTTTCACCTCGATCTCGGGCCGGATATCCTCACGCGCCGTCACTTCGAAATCCGGGACCCGGACGAAGTACGGGAACCGGTCGAGGCTCTCAACGTAGCGTCCGACATCCATGTACCGCCCCTGAACCGTCACCATGAAGGGAACGCTTCGCACCGGCGTCGACGAAGTCTCCTCGCGCAGCAGCGTGTCAAGTCCGGGCGGACTGACTTCGAGGAAACGAACCCGCTGGCCCTGGGCAATGTCGGCCAGCCGGCGCACGGTTGTCAGAACCTCGTCGCGGGGCACTACCCGGGCCGAGAACGCCGCGTTGGCTTCCTCGAGCTCAACCAGCCTCGCCCGCAGTCGCGGCATCTGCTTCACGCGCTGGCGGGTCTCCTCCAGCTGCTTGTTCAGGTCTTCAACCTCGGCGGTGCTGGCCTGGCGAGCCTTGAGCTGGGGCTGGTAGAGAACGAAGAACGCAAAGACCCCGAGCAGGATGCAGACCACCAGGCCGATCAGCAGTACCCGACGTTCAAGCAATGCCATTGTCACTCCAATCCGGCGGACAGCTCGAAATCGAGCACGGACTCCCCCTGCAGGGAGTTACGGCTCTTGCTGACAAGCTGGATGCCCTTGAGTAGCGGCCCCTTTTCGAGGTCAATCATGAACTGGGAGAGGTTCAGGTCGAGGACGTGGGCGTCACCCGACACCACCCCGGTCATCTTGATGTTGCGTTGCCCGGAAAGCGACAGGTTGTTGAGCTGGATGTTGGCCGGCACCTGGCGCGACAGGTAGGCCATCACCGGCACGCTCATCGGCTGGTCGCCAACGATATCCTCGAGACTGCGCTGCTTGGCCTCGAAGTCCTTGACCTGCTTCTCCAGCTCGAAGAAGGCACGGTTGGCCTCCTCGGTCTCGCGGACCTCACGCTCGAGCCGCGCCACCTGGCGGGCCTTTGCCTGAGCCGCGCCGATCAGCACGACGTAGACCACTACCAGTAGTGCAATCCAGAACACGCCGATGATCACCACCGTCCTGACGTCGCCCGCCTGGAACTTGCCGGTCTTCATCTCGACCGGCAACAGGTCGACCGAAGCATGGTCGAAGGACAGACCGAGTGCGGTCACCAGGCGGTGTCCCTCGCCCTCGGTCTCACCTTTCTTGTAGATACCGGCGGTCTTGAACGGATCGAACACCTCAGTCGGCACTCCAAGATTGGACTGGATGAACTCTCTCAGCCCCTTGAGGGCGGCAGTGCCGCCGCAGATCAGTATCCGGTCGATCTTGGCCTCGCCGAATTCCCGGCGGTAGTAGTCAATCGACCGGTTAATCTCGGCAACGAATCGCTCAAGGGCCGGCCGCTGGAGGGTCGCCAGCCGCTTGACCATGATGCCCGAGGGCAGCTTGTCGTCACTCTCCTCGCTGGGGATGCCATACTCGCGCTTCAGCTTCTCGGCATCGTACGCGTCGAGGGCGAGCTGGCCCTCCTCGGTGGTGATTGCGACCGTCATCGCCTCGGTAATCGCATTGCCGGCGGTGGTGATTGCCCGTGCCAGGTCCAGTCGCTCACCCTTCATGAAGACGATGTCCGTGAACTCGGCACCGATGTCAAGCACGCAGACCGTCTCTTCCGCCCGGACGTTGGCGAACTTCCTGACCGCCGCCTGCAGGGCGAACGGGATGACGCTGATTGCCGTCGGCTCGAGTCCGGCCTTCTTGAGGGTCGAGATGTGGTCCGAAACCACGTCCTTGCGGGCGGCGACGACCATGACGTTGTCCTTGATCGCTCCCGCCTCGCGAACCGGGCCGAGGGTCTTGAAATCGAGTATCGCCTCGTCCAGCGTGAACGGCGAGTACTTCTCCAGGCGGAGCATGATGGCGTCGCGCAGTTCCCGCCGGTTCATCTTCGGGAACGGCGCCTGGCGGACGCTCACCGATGGCCCGGACACGAAGCTGAAGACTTCCTTCGGTTTGTAGTCCTGGACCAGCTCGCGCAGAATCGAGGGAACGTCGAACGCCTCGCCGATCTCCTTGAACCCGTAGTCGGCTACCCGCCCTCCCTCCATCTTCACGAACTTCACCGAGTTCGATCCGATGTCGATGCAGAGCGTCCCTCTTCCGCCTCCACTCATTATGCTAGCTGCCAATGCTCCTCCTTGTCCAGACCGCTACGGCCCATCGGGCAGTTCGACGGTAATCTCGGAACCGTCGCTGAACCGCAGACGGAAGGTTTCGGATTCGATTGTGGCCTTGGGGTCGGGCGGACCCGACGGAGTAACGTAGAAATCTACGAATCTCAGGTCTACTATGCTGGCACGGTTGGCCGGTACCGCAAAGGCGGAGAACTGGGCGGTGTCGCCGGCCCCGATGCCCTGCGTGTAGTTTGCGTAGGTCTCTCCCTCGACCATCAGTTCCCGGAAATAGGCGCTGTCCGGTCCCTCTACGAAGTAGATCGAACTTATCAGGATATCGGCCAGATGGTCGTTGACAATCCGCACCAGGAAGCTCGAACTGTCCGAGCCCAGCAGCGGCTCGCCGACCAGTTTCAGCAGGTTGCGGAAGGGACGGCTGAACCGAAAATCGACCACCGTTCTCGTCCGGGGGGAAACCGCTACCCAACGATTGATGCTGTCGAACCCGGCATAGCGCGCCACCAGCTTGTGCTGGCCGACCGGTACCGCGTCGAACTCGTAGTAACCACCATCGTCCACTGCCTCGGTGAGAATACCGCCGCTGCTGGTGTAAAGCCGTACCACGGTGGCCGCGCCCTCGGGCGGCGGGTTGTTGTCGCCGTCACTGACACTGCCGCTGATGATGTTGGTGTTGAGATGGGCCAACGAATCGGCCACCCGCATCGTCATCGGGAAATTGCCGTCCCCGAGCGAAGAAATCAACCCGGTGTTGTCATCCCAGGTGTACGGGTTCCCCCAGGCGTCGTAGGCATGACCGAGACTGTCGCCGGCGAATCCGCGCCGGAAGTAGGGCCCCCGCCAGTAGGGCGACAGCTGGGTGTTCTCAACCAGCTCCTGTAGGGTTAGCGGCAACCGGCCCATATCACCATAGAACCCAAAGTCCACCCGCCGGCCCTCGGCCATCAGGTCCGGGTCGCCGACGATTGCGTCTACCAGCTCCTTCATCTCCTTGGTTGTCTGCTCGAAGAGCACTCGATTGCGGGTTGCGTCAATCGTCCGAATCGCGACCGTGCTCAACACGCCGATTATCAACAGGACAACCAGCAACTCCATCAGGGTGAACCCGCGCCGGTCAGTGGTCAGGCCTGTCATTGGCTGTTCCAGTCCAGGTCGAGGCGAATCTGCAGTCCCTTCGCCCCGACCTTGGGATAGACCGTCACCGTCCGAACCGTCTGGATGGTATCGTAGTAGGGCGGGTAGTCGCGAATGTAACGCAGCCGCAGGGTCTGGCTGCCCTGGGGTACGATATTGAAAAGGAACTCACCCTGGGTGTTGAACGCGCCCCGGGCGGTCTGAACCTTGCCGCCGATCGGGTAGTCGAGTTCGACGCCGAACCGCAAGGGGTGGTTGACGAGCAGCGACTCCGAGGGCGGGACTCCGCGCACGTCCAGCATCCGGCCGCTGACCTCGTTACGGGTGAGGTCGACGTTGGTGTAGCCGAACTCGCGGGTGATCCAGCGACTACGGTCGCTCAGACCGCGCCCACCGTAGCTGCGCACGAACAGGCTCTCGCGGCTGTAAATGATAGTGTCGCCCCAGCCATCGGTGCGGTACCCCTCGGGCGACTCGCTGAACGTCGAACGGACATAGGGCCCGCGCCAGTTGCTGGACTCGGGTTGAAGACCGCTTCGGTCCTGCACCAGGTCGTTGAGAGTCACCGGCAAATCACCGTAGTCGCCGACGTAGCCGAAGTCCACCCGCTTACCCTCGACGATCAAGTCCGGGCTGCCGACGATCGCCGAGGACAGCTGGTCGAGCTTGCGCCTGGTGGTCTCGAACCTCCCCCGCTCCAGCGTCACGTCCCAGGTCTTGACCGCGGCGGTAAGAATCAGGCTGAGCACCATCATCACTACCAGCAATTCCAGCAGCGTGACACCACGGGAATCAACCGGCCTCATTCTCATCGTCTAGAACCTCACCCGGATGTCATCGTCGGTACGCGACCCGGGCTGGCCGTAGAACAGCCCGTCCGGGCCGGCGCTCTCGAGCCCGAGTGTCTCGTTGTTTTCAACGATGAAGCGATAGGGCACTCCCCAGACATCGTCCATGTACCCCATATCGCCGTCCTCGCGGACGTAGGGCCCGTTCCATCCCTTCTTGATGTAGGGGTCCCAGGCCGGCAGAGTCTCCTTGCCGACATACATCACGCGGGCATAGAGCGTGTCAAACGGGTTGCGCGTCGCGAGTTCGACCAGGCTGCGGGGCAGGCGGCCGACGTCGTTACGGAAGCCGGTCGACACCAGCTGGCCACCGGCGATGACATCCGAGTTGCCGGCGATCGCCTCGCGCAGCATGTTCATCTCCTGCTGGGTGGACACCACCCGCGCGTGGGTTGTCACCCGGCTGACAATCGGCGGGACGAAGAACGCCAGGATGATCCCCAGTACCGATATGACCACCAGGAGCTCAACAAGGCTCCAACCGCGTTCGGTCACGGAAGTCCTGCGCACTCCGGGGATTATAGAAGTCTGCCCAACTGCTGTCAAGCGCCGAGGGCGATTTGCCATAATCCTAGTTGTGCAACACGAAGATGTGGACGAACCCGTCGGCATCGTAGTCGCGGATCGACTTGCCGTGCCGGTCGATGCCGACCAACCCGTAGTGGGTCGGCGCGTAGGTACCGGGCGGGTCATAGACGAAGTAGACGATCTCGCCGGCATAGTACCCCCAGATGTCGTTGGGCCCGAGTTCCTGCGTATTGCTGATGTCCTGCTCGTACTCGTAGTCCTCGGCGTTGAACTCGTCCGGGTCCATCTCGCGACCCGTCCAAGGGTTGGTCGGCAGCCGGCCGATCTCCTCGTTCCAGATGCCGCCCGGGAAATAGGCGCCGTACTCATCCTCGTAGAAGTCGTCGGCGTAGTATCCCTGCTCCATGTGGAACGCCTCGATAACGACCTGGACGTTGTGCAGGTTCATCTTCGCGGCTGTGGTGCGGGCCAGTTCCCGGGCCACGCGGAAGTTGGGCATGGCCATCGAAAGCAGTATCCCGATGATCAGGATAATGATCAGCAGCTCGACAAGAGTGAATCCTCGGTGGTTGCGCATCTTTACTCCTCGCATAGGTTATAGGCCATTACACCCCGCCTGTCAAGACAAACCGGCAGGGTCATTGCCGTTGCCCCGGCGGCGTGGTGCTCTCGACCCGGCCATCATCCAGATAGAACCGGCCGCCGTAGGGCTCCTCCGGAAGAGAACTGATGTAGCCGGCACGCACAAGTCCGGCCAGCTCGGCCGGGTACCGGCCCTGTTCCTCTCGGAACCGGTCCACCGCCGTCTGGAGCCGGGCAATCCCCTCCTCCAGCTTCAGGGCCCGGAGTTGCCGCAGTACCAGCGCCTTGAGAGCCCGGTTGTCGGTACCCTGGTATATCTCGAGCCACATCTCCCGGGCGGCCTCGTGACTGCCCGACTTGGTGACCGAAACCGCGGCCCAGCGCGAGGCAACCGACCACGCCCCGGGCAACCGGGAAGCAATCTCGAAGAACAGCCCGGCCTGCTCGTAGTCCCGCAGCAGCATATAGCTGATGAACCCGGCGTCGAACGGCAACTGCCAGTCCATCGGGTTGGCCTTCATCCCCCGAACCAGCAGGTCGATCGCCTCCTGCGGCTGGCGGGCGTCCCAGGCAAGGGTTATCGCGCCGAGGTGATAGGCCCCGACGAACCGCGGGTCCAGCTCGGTCAGGATGCCGAAAACGTGACCGAGCCAGTCGTACTTCCGGTCGGTCATCAGGTGATGGCCGTAGTACTGAATTGCCCGGAGCCAGACGAGATCGGATGCCAGCTCCTGGTACTCGATCGTCACCTGGCGGAGGAACTGGCCCGACGGAAAGTACATCATCTCCTGGACGACCCGCTCCCGCATCTGCCCCCGGCTCGAACTGTCGATGGTGAGCTGCAGAAGGTAGACGCCGACGAACCCCCAGACGACCAGCACGAGCGGGAACAACCGGCCCAGCCAGCCCGGTCCCGGCGGGGCCCCGCGGGGACGAATCTCCTCGACCATCGGTCAGAAGTCCTTGCGGCTGAAGATGAGCGTCGAGATAAGCAGGAGGGTGGCCGTGTAGAGCAGGGCGTAACCGATCGCGAGCGCCAGCGCCTCGGGGTTCAGCACGACGTCGTGGACCACCTCGCCCCGGATGTTGAAATTCGACAGGTTGGGCAGCACGTAGTACAGGACCTGGCTCACGACCTTGACCACCGGCGATGGGCTCATCGCGGCCAGCAGGCGCAGGTCGCGGGTGAGGTGGCCGACGAAGTAGACCGCGAAAGTGAAGACCGAGCTTGCGATCGGCGTGACGAAGGTCGAGAAAAGTATCGCCGTCGCCGTCAGGATTGCCAGTTCAAAGAAGGTCATCAGCAGGGACCACAACAGGTAGGCGGACGCGGGCGTGCCGGTGATGAACATCACCAGGTAGAACCCGACGGTCATGACAACCAGGCTGGCCGCGAGCACCGCCATCAGCCCGGCGTACTTGCCGAGGATGAACTCCCAGCGCCGGACCGGCCGCGCGAGCATTATGTAAATCGTCCGCTTCTCGACTTCCTTGTAGACCAGCCGGCCGCCGATGAGGACGGCAATCAGCACGCAGAACAGCGTGATCGCGGACAGCCCGAGGTCCTGGATGACCTTGCTCTCCTCGCCCAGCGCCAGCGGCTGAATCACCCGCGCGCTACCCATCACCAGGATGGCGAACACCAGGAGCGTAAGAAACACCTTGTCCCGGATCGCCTCCCTGAAAGTGTTGAGCGCGATGCTGGCAACGCGACCCGTCACTTCACGCCCCCCGCTTCCCGCCGACGTGGGCCATGAAATGGTCCTCCAGCGTCCGCTTGCGCGGGACGATCGCCTGGACCCTGGCCCCGGCCTCGCGGACGATCGCCATCACCCTATCCACCCCGGCGTCGTCCGGCACCGTTACCAGCAGCGCGTCGCCCGAACGGATCGCGGAGTCGCCGACCCGCTCCAGCACCTTGCGAAACTTGCCGGTCAGCCCGGTGACCGTCACCTCGTAGGCCTGGACATCATCGGACAGGATATCGCCCAACCCGCCGATGTTGACCATTCGGCCGTTGATGATGATACCGACCCGGTCGCAGATCATCTCGACGTCGGCCAGGATATGGGTCGAGAAGAACACCGTCTTGCCCTGGTCGCGCAGCCCCACGATGATGTCGCGGAACTCCTTGCGGCCGACCGGGTCGAGGCCACCCATCGGCTCGTCGAGAATCACCAGTTCCGGGTCGCCGACCAGTGCCTGGGCGATGCCGATTCGCTGCAGCATCCCGCGTGAGAAACCGCGCATCTGGACCCCGGCCGACGCCTCCATCCGGACCAACTTCAGCAGGCTGTTGACCCGGCCCGCGACCTCGCTCCCGGGTACACCCGCGAGCCCGGCCGACAACCGGAGAAACTCGGTGGCGGTGAGGTACTCGTAGAAGTAGGGCGACTCGGGCAGGAAACCGACCCGGGCCTTCACTTGCGCGTCCCGCGCCTGCCGGCCGAACACCAGGGCGTTCCCGGCGGTCGGCCGGGCCAGCCCGATCAGGATCTTGATCAGCGAGGTCTTGCCCGCCCCGTTCGGTCCCAGGAAGCCGAATATCTCGCCCCGACCGACGTCGAAGGTCACGTCGACGAGTGCCGAAACCAGCCGCATCCCGATACCGGAACGGTAGACCTTGCTGAGCTTGACGGTTGAGATGACCGGGTCGGTCACGACTGCCATGGTTCCGCGATTATAGAAGCCGGGCCAGTCCAGTCAAGCCGTCAGCGGTGCGAAAGAGGGGTGGGGCGGGGCCGAAGCCCCGCCCCACCAGTGCCTGCTCTACTGGACCTAGTTGTGAAGTACGAAGAAAATCCAGTAGTCCTCGTCCGCCGGATCGTCGGCCAGCGGGTCGAGGTCGTACATCGGATAGGTGACATCGCGGCCGAAGCCGTAGATGCCGTACTCCTGCGGGGCCTCGAAACCGCCAACCTCAGGAACGTAAGTCGCGATGCCGATGCCGCCCGGGTACTCCGGCGTTTCGCCGAAGTCCAGGTACGGGCACTCGTCGTCGTCTCCACGCTTCTGGGCGTTCAGGCCGGCCTCGAGCTCGCCGTAGAAGTCCTCGTAGTTCAGGTCCTCTTCATCCTTGTCCCCGTTGTAGCGAACACCGTCGTACGGGTTGATCGGGAAGTTGCCCGGCTTGGGCTCGCCTTCCAGACCCACCGGGTCGCCGCCCGGGAACCACAGACAGATCCCTGCCTCGTCGTCCGCATCCCAGCTAATCTCGTCGGTGGGGTAGTTGCCGAAGTGATCGACACTGTACGCCTCCAACGATGTCTGAACGATGTGCATGTTGTTCTTGACGGAAGTGCGACGAGCGCGCTCCTGGAACAGCACGAAGTTCGGGATGATGAGAGCGAGCAGGATACCGATGATCAGGATGACCACCAGCAGTTCGATGAGAGTGAAGCCCTTATTCTTCATGTTAAGTCACCTCCTCTCTTTAGTGAGTTTAGGCTTCTTGAGCAAAGGCCACCGGGAACATTTGCCAGTCCGGGTTGCAGGCGTAACCCGAACAGCGGCGAACCGTTCCCGGTCGCCCCTGCTCAAGAACGATTCTATGCCCCCCGGACCGTTTGTCAAGCGGAATCTTCAAGTTCCGCGCAAAAAAGAAACCCGGCAGCGTCCTACTCTCCCACGCCGTTGCCAGCGCAGTACCATCGGCCCTGGAGGGCTTAACTACTCTGTTCGGAATGGGAAGAGGTGTGGCCCCTCCGGTGTCACCGCCGGGAAATCCAGTAAGGAGAAGAAGCAGACTGAAACCTCAAGCCGCACGGCTTATTAGTACCACTCGGCTGAACGCATTACTGCGCTTACACCTGTGGCCTATCGACCTGGTCGTCTACCAGGAGCCTTCAGGGCGTTTCCACCGAAGCGGAAACGCACGGGAGACCTCATCTTGGGGTGGGCTTCCCGCTTAGATGCCTTCAGCGGTTATCCCTGCCGTACTTGACTACCGAGCAATGCCACTGGCGTGACAACTCGTAGATCAGAGGTACGTCCACCCTGGTCCTCTCGTACTAAGGGCAGCTCCCCTCAAGTCTCCTGCGCCCACGATGGATAGAGTCCGAACTGTCTCACGACGTTCTGAACCCAGCTCACGTACCGCTTTAATGGGCG
>JAFGQF010000101.1 GCA_016935775.1 Caldifarciminota bacterium | reverse complement strand
GCGACCCGCGGGTGCGGGAAGCGGGCGAGCGCGAAAAAGCGGGAGGAATCGTGAAACAGGCAACGGTAGCGTTGGCCGCGGCACTGGCCGTGCTGGCGGCGGTGGCCGGCTGCTCGACAACCCGGGCGGCCGGGCCGCAGTGGGAGGAGCGGGATTTCCTGATGGTCGCCGAGGTGACGGCGACCGCCGGGCGGCCGCAACCGGCGGTCGAAGAAGTGATGGTCGAAGCCGCCGGCCCGACGCAGGCGGTCGAAGAAGTGGTGGTCCGGGCGGCGCGGGTCCCGGTCGAGGTGTCCGCGTTCCCGGCCGGCGGGCCGTTCGTTAACTAGCCGGGCGGAACTGGAGGTGCGATGAGCCTGCTCCTGTGCCTGTTGCTGGCCGGGTCGCCGCGGTCGGTCGAGGTGCGGCGAGCGGAGTTCGTGCCGCGGATTGACGGCGTGATCGAGACCGGCTGGTTTGGGGCCGACACGGCCGACCGGTTCGTCCAGTACCGGCCCCAGCAGGGAACCGATGCTTCGGAGGAGACCGAGGTGTACGTCCTGCAGGACGACGCGAACCTCTACGTCGCGGTCCGGGGCTGGGCGCGCAAGGCGCCGCCGGTGGGCCAGCTCTACGGGATGGAGGACGAGGTCACGCTCTACATCGACCCGATGGACTCGCGCAACTCGGGTTACTTCTTCAAGCTTTATGGCAGCGGGCTGCTGCGCAGCGGGCTGGTGCTCGACAACGGCGCCAGCCAGGACTGGTCGTGGGAGGGCGTCTGGTACGGGGCGGTGCGGTTGCACCCGGACCGGCTCGAGGCCGAGTTCCGGGTGCCGTTCAAGTCGATCCGCTACAAGGAAGGCGCGACCGAGTGGGGCTTCGACGTCGAGCGGTTCATCTGCCGCGAGCGGGAGAACTCGCACCTGGTCGAGTTCCGCGAGGAGGAGGGCGGTTTCCAGGTTTCCGGGTTCGCCCGGCTCGAGGGAATCGAGCCGCGGGCCCGGGGCAACTACTTCGAGCTGTTCCCCGAGGGCTACGTGCGCTACGACCAGGGCCGGGGTGACGAACGGGGCACGGTCAAGCCGTTCGCCAGCCTGAACCTGAAGTGGGACCTGGGCCCGCAGACGACCCTGAACGCGACGGCGCTGCCCGACTTCGCCCAGATCGAGTCCGACCCGTACTCGTTCAACATCTCGCGCTACCCGGTCTACCTGGCCGAGCAGCGGCCGTTCTTCGTCGAGGGGAGCGAGCTGTTCCGGATGACCGCGCTGGGCGAGGGGTTCTTCTCGCCGCTGCGGCTGTTCTACTCGCGGCGCATCGGCCGGCCGGTGGCGGGCGAGCCGGTGCCGATAATCGCCGGGACGAAGCTGACCACCCGCTCGCGCGACTGGAGTTTCGGCGCGCTGGGCGCGGTCACCGACCAGGCGAGCGATTCGGCGGGCGGGCTGCTCGAGCCGCGGCGCGGTTTCGCGGTGCTGTCGGGCCGGGCCGGGCTGCCGGACAACACCAACCTGGGCCTGCAGTTCGCGGGCACGATGGCCGACGCCCGCGATTACAACTGGACTCTGGGCAGCGACTGGAGCTTCTCCGAGGGGTCGCACCGGGGCACGGTGCAGGCCGCGTTCAGCGACCGGGCCGGGACCCCGGGCTGGGCGCTGAACTCGGGCTATGCCGGGCTCGACGGCCGGCTCTACTCGTTCGGCACGCTGAGGGTGTTCAGCGACTCGTTCTCGGTGGAAGACATCGGCTACGTGCCCTGGGCCGGGCAGAAGCAGTTAAACTTCGGGGCCGGCCCGCTGGTGCGCGGCCGCGGCCGCTACTTCCGGCGGTTCATCGCCGTGCCGAGCCTGTACGCGTCCCAGGAGCCGGGCAGCGACCGGATGTCGGTCGGCGCGGCCGGCTGGTCCGAGGTGTCGTTCCGCAACTGGGGGCTGAACCTGGACGGCAACGCCGGCAGGACCCACGAGGCGGACACGGGCTTCTTCGGCCGTAACGCCAGCCTGTCATTCTGGGGCAACAGCCTGAAGGACAACCTGAACATCGGGCTCAACGCCGGCCACGGCTACAACTACAGCCGCGGCTGGGTAGCGGACAACTGGTCGGGCTGGGCGAACTACACCTACTACCTCTGGGGCCGGGTCGCGGTGATGCTGGTCGGCAGCTCGTTCTGGGAGGCGGACCCGGGGCGCGACGTCGTCGGAGTGACCTCGGTGCTCCGGCCCCGGGTGGACTTCCGCATCAATTCGACGATGGCGTTCAACGTCTACAGCGAGATGGTCTTCCAGACCCCGGGCACCAGCTTCGACTCGACCCGGTTCGCCGGCAACCGCGTGGGCTTCCTGTTCTCGTGGAACTTCCGGCCCAAGAGCTGGCTGTTCGTGGCGCTGAACGAGCACCAGGCCGACTACGGTGACGGCCTGGAACTGGCGAGCCGTGTCGCGGCGGTCAAGCTGCGCTGGCTGTTCTACTTCTAGGAGCGGAGAGAGTAGAAACCAGAGACCGGAGACCTGAAACCAGAAACCAGGGACCAGAGACCAGAGACGAGAAGCCAGGGACGGGAAACCAGGGACCGGAAACCAGAGACCGGACAGCAGATACCAGGAAGCAGAAGCCGGGACACTGACGCCGGAGGCGAGAGAAACGCGTCACCCGGGTCACCGGGGCGCTGTCACCAGGGAATTCCGCCCGCGCCCCGCCGGTATCTCTCTTTGACTGGCCGGGGATTTCGGCTAGTGTTGCAGCGAAGATGACCGCATCGAGGAGGATACGATGAAGTACCGGATTGCCGCGACAACGTTCTGCCTGCTGGTGGTGCTGGGCTGCACCCGCGCGACCCAGTCCGAGCGGGCGATTCCCGCGACCGGCGAGGCCCGGCAGGGCGAAGCCCCGGCCGAGGAGGTGAAGCCATTGACTTCGCTTGAGCCGGTGGTCGAGGCCGGCAACGATTTCGGGTTCCGGCTGTTCCGCGAGCTGCACGGCCGCGCGCCGGACAAGAACCTGTTCATATCCCCGACCAGCGTTTCGATGGCGCTGGCGATGACCTGGAACGGCGCCGAGGGCGAAACCCGCAGGCAGATGGCCGAGGCGCTCGGGCTCGGCACCGCGCAGCCCGGGAACATGAGCATGGGCGTGTCGGGGCTGCTAGGACTGCTCCAGGAAGCGGACCCGAAGGTCACGCTCGAGGTGGCCAACGCCATCTGGGCGCGGCAGGGCATCCCGCTGGCCGAGAAGTTCATCAAGACCAGCCGGGAGTACTACCAGGCCGAGGTCGGCGCGCTCGACTTCACGTCGCCGGACGCGGTCAGGACCATCAACCAATGGGTGAGCGACCGGACCCGCGGCAAAATCGAGACGCTGTTCGACCGGCTCGAGGCCGACGATGTCGTGGTGCTGGCCAATGCGGTCTACTTCAAGGGGACCTGGACCGAGGAGTTCGACAAGCAGAAGACCTGGGACCAGGACTTCCGCAAGGGCGACGGCACGGCAAGGCGCCACCCGATGATGCGCCAGGGCGGCGAGTACCGCTACTGGAAAGGCGACGACCTCGAGCTCATCAGCCTGCCCTACGGCGCCGGCCGGTTCGAGATGTTGGTGCTGCTGCCGGCGAGCGGCGCGCCGGTGATCGGCAAGTCGCCGACCGGCGAGCCCGGGTTCGACGAGATACCCCGAAGCCCCGGCGAAGCGCTCGACCGGCTGGTCGGGCAGATGACGCCGGAGAACCTCGAACGCTGGCTCGCCGCGATGACGATGCGCGACGGCAACATCGT
>JAFGQF010000015.1 GCA_016935775.1 Caldifarciminota bacterium | reverse complement strand
TTGCCGCCAGCGCGGCGAGGATGAGGAACAGCATCTCGGACCTCCCCTTCATGCTCACATAGTATGCCCCTGCCCCGATTCGTCAAGCGGATGGCCTGCTATCGAGTGGTCCGGGTCCGGCGCCCGGGCCGGACTCGCGCGGTCAGCGGGCCGGCAAGGCGATGCGCAGGGTGTCGAGCACGACTTCCTGCCACTCCCCGCAACGCGGCACGTCGGCCAGCAGCGTGTCGGCGTAGAGCGTACCCTGGAAGTCCACCATCGCCACGACCCGCACGCGGTCCACGAACCGCTCTTCCTTCTCGTCGAACTGGAGCTTGTAGCCGAACAGGAAGTCGGCCTGGCCCAGGAAGTCGGTGAAACGGTCGGCCGTCAGGCGCGAGCCGGTTTCCACCGAACCCCGGTGGTCGAGCTTGTTGGCCGCGAACGTCACCAGCCGGCCCGGGTCATAGTCGCCGCCCCTGGTGACCTGCACCGGGGCGCGGAACGACACTTGGTAGTGATTGTAGGAAGTGCAGATTCCTCCCAGCAGGAGCAGCCCGGCCGCCGCCACTACTGCAGTGCCTGCCATGCGTCGGTTCTTCAAGATGCCTCCTCTGCCCGGCAGGAGCCGGGACGTTTCCTGTGCCTACGTTGACTGCTCAGGTCTTTTCCAGCACCGCCACCAGGCCGAAGGAGACCGGGTCGAGTTGTTCGAACCCGTCGGTCGCCAGCGCCATCGTCGCGAGATGACCCTCGAAGTCGAACCGGTCCCTGCGCGGCAGCCGGGCGTAGAGCCGGTAGATGCCGGAGTAGAGTCCGCGCCGGAACCGGTCGAACGAGGGCGACCGGGCCGCGAGTCCCAGCACCCGGCGCTGGAACCGGTTGGCGACGTAGCCGCCCCGTTGTTCGGCCCGAACCGCGTCCCCGGCGATGCGCGCCGACACCAACCGGCACACCCGGAACCGCTCGAACGGGCTGTTCTCCGGCCGACCGAGGAATTCGGACAGGCTTCGCCAGGTGTACTCGACGACATGGGGCGCGTAGCCCGAGAAGGCGCGCGGGAACGGCGAACGGTCAAGCGTGGTCAGCACGACCCGGCCGCCGGGTTTCATCCCCGAGTGCAGCCGCGCGAGCAGTTCGGCCGCGGCTTGCTGTTCTAAGTGCTCGATGACCTCGAGGAAGAGCACCACGTCGACATCGCGCAGCCGGTCCGGCCCGAGGTCAAGGAGATCGAGCCGCTCGAACGAGAGGTTGGGCAGGGAGTGGCGGGCGCGGGCGTGCTCGACCAGCTCGTCCGAGTAGTCGGTGGCTAGGAGCCGCCAGCCCGGGGGCATCGCCCGGGCGAACGCGTGGGACAGCGCGCCCGAGCCGCAGCCCAGTTCGAGCAGCGAGAGGTCGCGGCCCGTTTCGCCGAGCAGGCTGAGGACCGCGGCGTAGTTGGCGCAATGGTGGAGCTGGAGGCGGCGGTCGAGGTGCTGCTCGACACTGCCGCCCTCGGTGTTGCGGAAGTCGGCGGCCGGCTCGGCCGCGCGCAGGCCGGTCCAGACCTGCCGGACCCGGTCGCGGTAGCTCGGTTGGTTCAGGCTTCGACCGGCGCGACGTCGACGACCACGTCGTCCGGCTTGACGTCCATCAGCCGGACCCCGGTTGTCGAGCGGCCGAGCTTCTTGACGTCCGAGACGTTGATACGGATGACCACGCCCGCCTTGGTGGTGATGATGACCTCGGACCGGTCGGCCACCGACCGGGCCGCCGCCAGCTTGCCTGACTTGTCGAGCAGCTTGGCGGCGATGACGCCCTTGCCGCCGCGGTTGCGCACCGGGAACAGGTCGAAGTCGGTCCGCTTGCCCAGCCCCTTCTCGGAAACGACCAGCACCGACTTGTCCGCCTCGCAGAGCACGCAGCCGACCACCCGGTCTTTCTTGCCGACGTTGATACCACGCACCCCGGCCGCGGTCCGGCCCATGTCGCGCACCGCGGTCTCCTTGAACCGGACGCCCATCCCCTCGCGGGTGACGAGCAGGACGTCGTCCTTGCCCGAGGTGAGCATCGTGCCGACCAGTTCGTCGTCGTCGCCGATGTTCATCGCGATGATGCCCTTGCGCCGCGGGTTGGCGAACGCCGCCAGCGAGGTGCGCTTGACCTTGCCCTGGCGGGTGACGAAGAAGACGTAGCGGTCCTCGGCGAACTCGCGCACCGCCGCGTAGGACCGGGCGACCTCGTCTTTCTCCATCTCGACGAGGTTGGCGATGCTGCGGCCTTTGGCCGAGTGCGTGCCCTCGGGAATCTCGTAGACTTTCTGCCAGTAGCAGCGACCCCGGTCGGTGAAGAACATCATGTAGTCGTGGGTCGAGGCGGTGAACAGCCGCTCGACCCAGTCCTCGTCGCGGACGCTCATCCCCGACCGGCCGGTGCCGCCACGGCCCTGGCGCCGGTAGACGCTGACCGGCATCCGCTTGACGTAGCCGCGGTTGGTCACCGTCACGGCCATGTCTTCCTCCTCGATCAGGTCCTCGATCGACAGGTCCTCGACCTGGCCCCGGACAATCTCGGTCCGCCGCTCGTCGGCATAGCGCTTCCTGATTTCAAACAGCTCGGCCTTGATCTCCTCCATCATCATCGTCTTCGACTCGAGCAGGCTCTTCAGCCGGGCGATCTCCTTGATCAGCCCCTTGTACTCTTCGTCGATCTTGTCGCGCTCGAGCCCGGTCAGCCGGGCGAGCCGCATCTCGAGGATGGCGTTCGCCTGGCGCTCGCTGAGCTTGAACTTCTTGACGAGACCCTGGCGAGCGGTGTCGGTGTCCTTGGACTTCTTGATCAGCTCGACGACCGCGTCGATGTTCTTGAGCGCGATCTTCAGCCCTTCGAGGATGTGGGCGCGTTCCTCGGCCTTTGCCAGGTCGAACTTCGTGCGCCGGGTGACGACCTCGAGCCTGAAGGCGAGAAACTCGGACAGCAGCTGCTTCAGGTTCAGCTCGCGCGGCCGGCCGTTCACCAGCACGAGCATTATCACCCCGAAGGTGGACTGCATGTCGGTGTACTTGTAGAGCTGGTTGAGGATCAGCTCCTTGTTGGTGTCGCGCCTGAGGTCGAGGACGATGCGCATCCCGTCGCGGTCCGACTCGTCGCGCAGGTCGGCGACGCCGACGAGCTTCTTCTCGCGCACCAGCCGGGCGATCTTCTCGATCAGCGAGGTCTTGTTGACCTGGTAGGGTATCTCGTCGATGACCAGCCGGTCGCGCCCGGCCTTGACCTCCTCGAACCGCGCCCGGCCCCGCATCGTGATCTTGCCCCGGCCGGTTTCGTAGGCCTCGCGGATGCCGTCGCGGCCGACGATTGTCGCGCCGGTCGGGAAATCCGGGCCCTTGACCTTCTTCATCAGGTCCTTGATCTCGGCGTCGGGATTGTCGATCAGAACAACCAGCGCGTCAATCAGCTCGCCCAGGTTGTGGGGCGGGATGTTGGTCGCCATCCCCACCGCGATGCCGGCCGCGCCGTTCGCCAGCAGGTTCGGGAAGACCGCCGGGACGACCTCGGGCTCCTGCAGCCGCTCGTCGAAGTTGGGCCGGAAGTCCACCGTCTCCTTCTCGAGGTCGGCCAGCAGCTCGCCCGCCAGCCGCGTCAGCCTGGCCTCGGTGTAGCGGTAGGCCGCGGCCGCGTCGCCGTCGATCGAGCCGAAGTTCCCCTGGCCCTGGACCAGCGGGTAGCGCAGCGAGAAGTCCTGCGCCATTCGGACCATCGCGTCGTAGACCGCCGAGTCGCCGTGCGGGTGGTACTTGCCGAGCACGTCGCCCACCACCGCCGCCGACTTGCGGAAGGGCTTGTTCGGGGCGAGACCCATCTCGCCCATCGTGTAGAGGATTCGGCGCTGGACCGGTTTCAGCCCGTCCCGGACGTCGGGAATCGCCCGGGCGACGATGACCGACATCGCGTAGTCCAGGAAGGACTTGCGCATCTCCTCTTCGATGTAGACATTGACGATTCCGTCGCTTTGCGCCATGGAACATCTACTATAGTCGGGGCGTAAATCCTGTCAAATGGAACAGGCTGCCGCCGTGTTGACAGCCCGGAGTGAACCGCTATCATTCCCGGTACAATCGGCAGCTTCTAAGGAGGATAAATGCCATCTTCACGACGGCTTACGGTCCTGGGACTGGCGCTGCTCGTCGCCGGCGCCGCCCTGGCCCAGAACGTCCCGCTCGACGCGCTGATGCGCGGAGGCCGAATCCACTATTCGGGCGGCCGCTACGAACGCGCCCGCGACCAGTTCACCGATGCCCTGGACAAGTTCGGTGCCACGGTCGACGGCCCGACCCTGGCCGATATCCACATCTGGCTCGGCCTGAGCAAGGCCCAGTTGCGTGATTTCGGCCCGGCCGCCGGCCACTTCACCACCGCGCTCGCGGCCGACCCGGCGACTGCCGATCGTCTCCGGGCCGACGAGCAATGGGAGTACTGGTCCTGGACCGCGCTCGTCAACACCGCGCGCGACTTCTACAACAACGCGGCCTACGACTCCAGCCTCCACTACGCGCTCGCCGCGCTCAAGGTGAACCCGGGCAAGTCCGGCGCCTACTCGCTGGTCGCCAACTCCTACTCGGCGCTCGAGCGCTACGAGGAGATGATCGAAACCGCCCGGGAAATGCTCAGGCTCCAGGACAACAGCCCCGAAGCGTTCAGCCTGATCGGGCTCTACTACCTTCAGAAGCCCGACTCGCTCTGGACCGGCGAGATGAAGGCCGCCCGCTGGGACTCCTGCTCGTTCTACTACGGCGAGGCGATCCGCATCTACGAGGAGCGGTTCGACAAGACCCGGCAGCAGCTCGCCGACCTCCTGCGCATCAACGACGAGGAGCGGCTCGACCGGGTCGTGTTCGACCTCGTCGAGAAGAGCCGCTCGCTCAACCAGGAAATCCTGAAGAAGTACATCGAGCAGGACCTCGGGGCCAGGTCCCAACTCGCCGAAGTCGCCCAGCTCTCCCAGCAGCTCTTCTACGCCGCCAACAACCTCAACATTTCCTCCTCGCGGGCCGGCTCGGCGATGCTCCGCGCCGCGTCCGAGACCCAGGGCGAGAACTCCGAGAAGTTCCGTGCCCGGTCCGAGCAGCTGTTCGTCACCGCGCTCGAGTACGACCCGTTCGACTTCACCGCGCTCTTCAACCTCGGCATCGCCCGCTACCAGTCGCAGGACGACACCCTCGCCGAGCATACCTTCGCCGGCGTCGTCGAAGGCACCGTCGCGCCGCTGGCCGAGCTGCCCGAAGACTGGCAGGCGCGGCTGCTGGCGCTGATCACGCCCGACGTGGTCGGCGACGGCCACGTCCAGTTCGACCCGGCGACGATGGCCTCGGTCGACTCGCTGCTGGCGCTCCAGGGCCGGATGTCGGGCGGGTTCGGCTGGCTCTACTTCCCGGACCTGCGCGACCGCAAGGACTTCACCGCCGCGGGCCCGGACGACGCATCGGGCGTCTTCCTCAGCATCCAGTCGCCGCCCGCGCTCGAGAACGTCTACCTGTTGCTCGGCGTGACCCAGACCAGCATCGGGCTGAGCCGCGAGGCCGCGGCCAAGGGCTCGGGCCGGGAGAAACTCGAGCAGGCCATCGCCACCCTGAAGACCGTCACCCGGCTCAACCCCTCGAGCGCCGAGGCCTGGCAGAATCTCGGCCACTGCTACCGTGAAACCGGCCAGTCCGACCGGTCGGTCGAGGCTTTCAGGAAGTACCAGCAACTCACCGGCGGCAAGTAGCGGGAGTACAAAATGACAAAACTTCTCAACGTCCTGATCATCGTGCTGGCGGTGGCGCTCGTCGCCGTGATCCTCTACCCGCAGATCCAGGAGAACCGGCCGCGCGAGCTGCGCATCGCCTGCGACAGCTCGGTCACCTGCCTGCCCTTCATCCTCGGTGTCGACGACTCGATCTTCGTCCAGAACAGGATCATCCCCGAGCTCATCTTCTACTCCGACCCGGACGAGGCGCTCGGCGACCTGTTCGCCGGCAAGTACGACATCGGCGTCTTCCCCTGGAGCTCGGTGTTCAAGCGGATGGCCGCCAACGGCGAGACGCTGCGGGT
>JAFGQF010000100.1 GCA_016935775.1 Caldifarciminota bacterium | reverse complement strand
CGCGCCGATGCCGGTCGCGACCGTGTCGAGTTCCATCTCCAGCATCGTCTTGCGTGACCGGGCAGCCTCGATCCGGGTCCGGAAAGCGTCGTAGAGCGTTTCCTGGGGCGCCTCGTCGCCGCCGTCAAAATAGGTCACCGGCTCAAAACCCAGGCCGTAGCCGTACCACTGGGCCCGCTTGAGCGAAGCCAGCGTTCCCAGCGTGTCGAACAGCGTATCCGAGTGATACGTGTAATACGCCAGTGAGTCGCCGAACTCGTAGCTGAGTTTTTCAAGAGACCGCTCCGCGGCCTCACAGTACTCTCAGCCCATGGCCGAGAAAGCCTCGGCCAGCACGATCCGGTTCGCCGCCAGCACCAGCAGCGGGGCGTCGGAACAGGTCATCGTCACGCTCACCGCCGCAGCCAGCCCGGCGACCAGCAGACCTTTGCGAATTGTCATCAGGAAATGTTAGGAACCGACCGCAGGGTGTCAAGCGGCGACAAGCCGCGTCAGCGCGGGACTGGCACGCGCGCGACCCGGCGCACGCCGGCGCCGGGAGCCGGCGGCAGTTCGCCGGACAATTCGTCCGCACCGCCCGCGGTCCAGTCGACCAGCATCAGTTCGGTGCCGCTCTCCTGGTCGGCCAGGCCGACCAGCCGCCGGGGCTGCTCGAGTTCGTACCAGAACCGGACACGCTTGGCGGGCGAGGTGACCTCGACCTCGCGGCAGATGATGTCGCCGAGCGGGGTTGCAATCGACTTGGTCCCGAGCACCGCCACCTCGAGCGGCATCACCCGCAGGTCGATCGCCACGACCGCCTGGACCTTGAGCCGGGTGCCCGGGTCGAGCGGTATCGCCCGGAGCACCGTTCCCATCATCTCGTTGTCGTACACCGGCCCGCGCGTCGACAGCCGGCGCTCGTCAATGCCCTCGATGCTCTGGCGCCGGATCTCGGCCGAGCCCGGCTCGTACCTGGTCTCGACGTCGAACAGCCCGATGTCGGTCTCAAGACTGCGGAACGAACGCAGTGGCAGGATGGTATCGCGCCGGAACACGACCGTCGTCGAGTCGTAGAAGAACTGGCGGGAGAGCGCCGGTTCGACCGTCGTCGTCAGGAGCGCGGTCGGGACCGGACCGTAGCCGGGCAGCAGTTCCTCGTCGAAGCGCAGTACCTGCCGGGAAACGAACAGCGCCGAATCGTTGCGCCGGACCTCGTAGACCGCGGTCTCGCCGTCCTGCCAGTCGGGTGCCTCGAGCCGTGGCACAAGGGCGGCCGGCTCACCCGGGCACCCGAGCCCGAGCAGCGCCATGGCCGGCACGACGACCCGCAGCACATTCCGCATCCGCCAAGAGATAACCGACTTCCGGGGCAGGGTCAAGTCGGAGCAGGAAGCGACAGGAAGCAAAGGAACAGAGGGCAAGGACGGGAAGGGACGAAGGGTACCGGCAGTTCGCTGACCCTTCCCGTTCTCCCCTTCCATTCCTGTTCCTTTCGCTTCTTCCCCTTGGTCCCTTCTTCCTTGCTCACGCCCGGCTGTTCTTCTCCAGGAAGAAGAGGAGTTGCTCCATGTCCGCCGGTAGCGAAGACGAGAACTCGATATACTTGCGGGTGCGCGGGTGGTGAAACCCGAGCCGGGCCGCGTGCAGCGCCTGGCGCTTGATGATGCTCATCATTTCCCGGTACAGCCCGGCGTGCTGGCGGTACTGGACCACCGAAGGGCTGCGGCCGCCGTATTCCGGGTCGCCAACCACCGGGTGGCCGAGGTGCTGCATGTGGACCCTGATCTGGTGGGTGCGGCCGGTCTTGAGCCGGAGCTGCAGGTAGGTGCAGACGTTGTAGCGTCGGAAGACGTGGTAGTGGGTGGTGGCGTGCTTGGCGGCGAAGGGCGTCACCGCCATCCGGGTGCGGTCGATCGTGTGCCGGCCGATCGGCGCCTCGACCGTGCCGTCTTCGAGTTCGAAGTCACCCCAGCAGAACGCGGCGTACTCGCGCACCACCGTCCGCTGCTCGATCTGCCTTCCGAGGCTGGTCAGCGCGGCGTCGGTCTTGGCGAACATCAGGAGGCCGGTGGTCTCCTTGTCCAGTCGGTGGACCACGCCCGGCCGCACCGGCGAGTCCGGCCGCATCGGCAGTTGCCGGCAATGATACAGCAGGGCGTTGACCATCGTGCCCGACCGGTTGCCCCGGGCCGGGTGAATGACGATGCCGGCGTGCTTGTCCACCACCAGCACGTCGTCGTCCTCGTAGACGATGTGCAGGTCGATCGGCTCGGGCTGGATGGTGAACTCGGGCTCGGCCTCGAACTCGGCGGCGACCTCGTCGCCCGCCTTGATGCGGTAGCTGGGCTTGGCCGGCTCGCCGTTGACCGTCACCAGCCCGTCGTCGATCAGCCGGGCGGCGCGCGAGCGCGACACCCCGAGCCCGGACATCACCAGGTACTGGTCGAGCCGCTTGCCCCGCAGCCGGTCGGACGCGACCCGGTGAAAGGTCTTGACCGGCGGTCCCGCGTCCGTCATCGGTTTCTCCCGGGAGCGGTCAGGCCTCGGCCAGCGCCCGGCGCTGTAGCTCGACGAGCCGGCCTATGGCGTCGGCGGCCAGGCCGTGCAACAGGGTCAGTTCCTCGAAGGTGAACGGCATCCCCTCGGCGGTGGCCTGGATTTCG
>JAFGQF010000014.1 GCA_016935775.1 Caldifarciminota bacterium | reverse complement strand
AGGAACCCGGTCCGGCGCACGATGACGATCTCCTGCGCGCCGTCGTTGTTGACGTCGGCCACCACCGGGGCGGCGTAGTCGGTGGACTGGGACGAAATCGCGCCCTGGGTCTGCCACTGGCGGCGGATGGTGCCGTCCGAGTTCATGATGAACAGCCGGCGCTCGAGCAGCGGCCACGGGTTGTTGCGGCCGTGGAGGTTGACGTGACAGACGATTTCCAGCCGGCCGTCGCCGTCCAGGTCCGCGACCGCGGGCGAGGTCCAGCAGCCATGCTGGTTGACGGTATCGCCCGGATAGAACTCGGTCCGCCAGAGCGAGTCGCCGGTCGCGCTCAGCGCGTAGCAGCTCGGCCCGCCCTTGCGCGCCGAGTTGAAATCGGTGGTGATGAAGACGACCTCGAGTTCGTCGTCGTCGTTGATGTCGGCCACCACCACCTCGCCGAACACGTCGTTGTATGGGTTGTCGGGCCAGCCCGGGCAGATGAACGGCCAGCCCGGCTTTGTCTGGCCGCTCGCGCCGTCGAGGGCATAAATGCGGCACTTGTACTCGGGCGGGTCCGGGAAGAAAGTCTCGACCATCGGGACGATGATCTCGTCCTGGCCGTCGCCGTCGAGGTCGGCGACGGCGGGCGTGCCGGTCTCCGGGTTGCCCATGTAACCCCAGGTCTGGGCCCAGAGCCGGCGCAGGTCGTCGTCGAACACGACGAGGCGGGTGATGAATGTGCTCTGCTGGCCGACGTCGGACAGCCGGCAGACGTACTCGGGCGCCGGGTCGAGGTCGAAGTTGCCCGCGCTGACCGCCATCCCCCACGTCCCCTCGAGATTGATGACAGTGTCGTCGAAGACGACCCCGGCCGTCAGCAACTGCCAATGCGGGCCGCTCTCGTCCAGCCGCGTGACCATCGCCGTCCGGCCGGGCGCGACCTGCAGGTTCGATACCAGCAACAGGCTCAGCAACAGGTTCAAGATTCCTCCTGGTCGGTGTTTGCGGCAGAGTATTGTGCCGGTGCCGCGGGCTGTCAAGTCACGCGCTTGCAGTCCCCCGCGCCCGGCGGATAATCAGCCCCGATGGACGCGTTTCGCCTTGCGGCGCTCCGCGAGCTGTTCCCGGTCACCCGGGAACACGTCTACCTCAACCACGCCGGCACCGGCCCGCTCTCGCGGCCGGCGGTGGCGGCGGTCGAAGCCTACCTGCGCGAACAGGCCGAGACCGGCGAGGTGCCGTGGCCCGACGCCGAGGCCATCGCCGACCGCTGCCGCGCGCGGCTCGGCCAACTGCTCCAAGTGTCGCCCGACACCATCGCCTTCACCCGCAACACCTCGCACGGCATCGTCCTGGCCGTCAACAGCATCGACTGGCCCAAAGGGGCCAACGTCGTGCTGATGAAGGACGCCTTCCCGGCGGTCAACTACCCGTTCCGGCTGATGCTGCCCGATGTCGAGAAGCGCTGGACCACGAGCGCGGAACTCGCCGCCGGCCCGGAAGCGGTCTTCGGGCTGGTTGACGACCGCACCCGCGCGGTCGCCCTGCCCTGGGTCCACTTCCTTACCGGCCGGAGATTCGACGTGCAAGCCATCGCCCGGTTCTGCCGCGAGCGCGGCATCACGCTCATCGTCGACGCCATCCAGGGTCTCGGGATAGTGGAGGAAGACTGGGCCGAAGTCGGCGCCGACTTCGTCTGCTCGCACGGCGCCAAGTGGCTGCTCGCCCCGCAGGGCTCGGGTTTCCTTTACGTCCGGCCCGACATCCTGCCCCGGCTCCGGCCCGCGAACCTCGGCTGGCTCTCGTCGCGCTGGGAATCGTTCGAGGAGATATTCTCCGAGAAGCCGGTGTACGAATCCGCGCGCCGGCTCGAGGAAGGCACCCGCAACTACCTCGGTATCGCCGGGCTCGACGCCAGCCTCGGCCTGCTGCTCGATATTGGGATTCCCGTAGTCGAGGCCCGGGTCCGCGCGCTCGGGCACAGACTGCGCGTCGGGCTGGAGGCCGCGGGCTGGGAAGTCGTCACCCCGCCGGACCCGGCCCGCTCGGCCGGCATCATCGCGTTCCGCAAGCCGGGGCTGAACCCGTCCCGGGTGCTCACCTGGCTGAAGCAGGCGAAGATGGTCTGCGCCCTGCGCGAAGGCCTGCTGCGCATCGCGCCCCACGTCTACAACTCCGAGTACGAGATTGACCGCTTCCTCGAACGACTGAACGACCCGCGGGCCGCGACCGCCGAGCCCGCGCCGTGCGCGACCTGAGGATGAAACAACCCCCGCGGTACGCGGGCAGACTGGAGCCATGATGGTGAACATTGACCTGAAGGGCAAGGCCGCGCTGGTCACCGGCGCGAGCCGCGGACTGGGCCGGGCCGCGGCCCTGCTGCTCGCCGAGGCCGGCTGCGACGTCACGCTCGGCTTTGCCCGGGACAAGGACGCGGCCGAAGAAACCGCCGACCGCTGCCGCGAGTCCGGGGTCCGCGCCTTCGCCTTCAAGGCCGACCTGGCGGTGCCGGCCGAGGTCCAGTCGCTCGTGCGCCGGTCGGTGCGCCAGTTCGGCCGGCTCGACATCCTCGTCGCCAACGCCGGGGTCTGGAAAGAAACGCCCATCGAGACGCTGTCCGAGGAAGCGCTGGCCGAAACGCTCGAGGTCAACCTGCGCGGGGTGTTCCGCTGCTGCCGCGAGGTCGTGCCGGTAATGCGGGCGCAACGCGCCGGCCGCATCATCCTCGTCAGCTCGACCGCGGGCCAGCGCGGCGAGCCGTTCCACTCGGTCTACGCGGCCAGCAAGGGCGCAATCCAGAGCCTGGCCAAGTCGCTCGCGCCCGAGCTCGCCCCGGACAACATCCTCGT
>JAFGQF010000099.1 GCA_016935775.1 Caldifarciminota bacterium | reverse complement strand
CCCTCGGCGTACTTGTTGGTCAGCGCCGAGCCGAGCGCGGCCAGGACCGCCTCGGAGCAGAAGTTCTCTGAGGCGATGAGCTCGAGGTTGGTGTGCTGGCGGTTGGTCTCCCTGCGGACGGCGTCGAAGACCTCGGGGTCGGTCTGTTGGAGAATATCGGGTTTCATCAGTCGGCTCCTTTTCAATGAGTGAAGCTCGGTCCGGTTCGCCATAAGGTAACGTGCGCGCCCGCGAAGTCAAGGCGACCGGGCGTTGACTGGCCGCGGCACCGGGTTAGACTGGCGCGTGTTTGACGAATTGCTGGGAATCGTTCGCCGGCTGCGGCAGGAGTGTCCGTGGGACCGGAAACAGACCGTCGAGTCCACCAGGCCGCTCGTGCTCAACGAAGCCTACGAGCTGGACGAGGCGCTGGCCGCGGGCGAGCCGGGGCACATCACCGAGGAACTCGGCGACTACCTGTTCATGGGTCTGTTCCTGGCCGACGTGCTGGCCGCGGAGCGGGGCCTGCGGCTGGAGGATTCGCTCGCGCGCATCAGCGCCAAGCTCAGGCGCCGGCACCCGCACATCTACGGCGCGGAGCGGGTCGAGAGCGCCGAGCAGGTGCTCGAGAACTGGGAGCGGATCAAGCAGGATGAGAAGCGCGGGCGGCCCGGCCGCGAGTCGCTGCTCGACGGCCTGCCGCCGGCCCTGCCCGCGCTCAAGCAGGCCCAGTTGATGCAGGAGCGTTGCGCCCGGGTGGGGTTCGATTGGGACGACTCGTCGGACGTGCTCGCCAAGGTCGAGGAGGAGGCGGACGAGATCCGCGCCGAGCTCGCGCACGCCCGGCCGAACAAGGCGCGGGTGGCCGAGGAGCTGGGTGACCTGTTCTTCGCGCTCGTCAACCTCTGCCGTCATCTCGGGGTGGACGCCGAGAGCGCGCTGCGCGACGCCGATACCAAGTTCGCCACCCGGTTTCGGCGAATCGAGCGCGAGCTGGCCCGCGACGGCCGCACGCCGTCAGATTCCAGCCTCGAGGAGATGGACGCCATCTGGGACCGGGTCAAGCATGAGGGCCCGGAAGCCGGCAGCCATTGACAGCTGGCCGCGACTCGCGGCCGCGTGACATTCCGGGCGGTTTCGCGTCTAAACTGGTGAGGAAGAGCGGGGCGCGCGACCGAGGTTAGTCCTCCTCCCCAGCCTCCACACTGCAGACCCGGCGCGCCCCGCTCTTCTGCGTTTCCCCGGAAGATAATCGCGGCGTCGCGTGCCCCGGTGCTTGACAGCGGGTCGGTGCGGGCAATACTGACCCGACAATGCGGAAAACCCCGGCCATCGTGCCTACCTGACTGGAGGAGCCGTGAAGTACCTGTCTGTTCTTTTCGCCCTGGCGGCAGTGTTGTTTGTCGCGTGCCCGCGCCCGCAAGCGCCGGTCCGGAAGCGACCGGTGACAATGCCCGTCTTCAACGAGGCCGAGCTGGCCGCGGCCGTGCCGCTCGAAGTCGTGGCCGCCACCCCGCAGGGCGAGGTCGAGCGGCTCGGCGAGGAATACGCGGTGACGGTCACCTTCTCCGAGCCGATGATACCGCTGGGTGAGGTCCCGGACTCGGTTGATTTCCCGCTGCTGCTTGAGCCGGATGTCGCCGGCACCTGTCACTGGCTGGGAACGAGGTCGCTCGCCTTCCGGCCCGACACCTTCCTGCCGCCGGCCACCCGGTTCCGGGTGCGCGTCCCGCGCGGCGTGCGCGCCGAGACCGGGGCGATGCTCAAGCAGGACTTCCGGTTCGAGTTCTCGACCGCGCGGCCGGTGCTGCTGCACTCGGACCCGTACCACGAGCAGCGGATGGTCGAACTGGACCGGCGGGTCTACCTGCATTTCAACGTGCCGATGGACCCGCGCCGGGCGCGGCGGCACGTCCGGCTCGAGACCTCGGACGGCGGCGGGCGCGGTTTCGCGCTGCGCCGGCCCGGGCCGAAGGACGCGGTTGACCGCTGGTGGTATGACCCGGCCGAGGATTCGGCCCGGACCCTGGTGCTGGTGCCGAGGCCGCAACTGAACATCCAGGCCGGCTACCGAGTGGTGCTCGAGGCCGGCCTGCCGGCGCGCGAAGGCGAGCTCGGGCTGGCCGAGGAGCTGGTCGTCGAGTTCCGGACTTTCAACCGGTTCCGGTTCGAGCAGCTCGAGGACGCCGAGGCACACTACCCGGAGGACCGCCTGGCATTCCACTTCTCCAACCCCGTGTCGCTGCGCGAGCTGGCCGCCAACATCAGTTTCCGGCCCGAGGTCAAGGTGCCGCGCGACCTGCTGTACGAGGAGTGGGCGACCGAGTATCCCTCGATGATGGTCGACCTTGCGCCCGAAACCGGGTACGAGGTAGTGCTGTCGAAGTGGCTCAAGGACCGGTTCGGCAACCGGCTCGGCCGCGAGGTGCGAATTCCGTTGAAGACCCTGTCGTACCGGCCGCGGGCGACGATGCCGACCGGCCCGGGCGTGGTGGAAAGCGAGTTCGAGCCACGCCACCCGGTGTCGCTGGTCAATGTCGATAGTCTTGACGTCCGGATGCGCAAGCTGGCGCGGGCCGAGGTGATACCATTCTGGAACCGGGTGTACGACCACTCGTGGCGTCACGAGGAGGCGGAGATGCCGTACCGCCGCGACGGCTTCTTCACCTGGAGCAAGCGCTGGCGACCGGGCCTGCCGCGCAACGCCCGGACACTGGTGCCGCTGTCCCTGGTCCCGGCCCTGGGTGATGCGAAGACGGGCTACCTTTTCTGCGAGCTGGACATCGGCGACCAGGCGACTGGTTCTTCGTCGCGCTACCGGCGGGCGTTTCTCCAGGTTGTGCCCTACGCGCTGACCGCCAAGTTCTCGCCCGAGAACGGGCTGGTCTACGTCTCCCGGCTGCGCAACGGCAGCCCGATAGTGAACGCGCGCGTCGAGCTGCGCGACGACGACAACCGGGTGCGCTGGACCGGCCGCACCGGCGACGACGGGTTCGCCTGGCTGCCCGGCTGGAGCGAGCTGGGGCTTGCGCCCGAGAACCGGTGGGACAGCCCGCGGGTGTGGCTGTTTGCGGACGGGCCCTGGGGCGAGGCGTTCGTGCACTCGGACTGGGGCACCGGCATCTACCCGTATGATTTCGGGATTGACTATGACTGGAGCCCGGACCCGGACGAGGCTACGGGGTTCATCTACACCGAGAAGGGGCTGTACAAGGCCGGGGACACGGTCCACGTCAAGGGGATGGTGCGGCAGCGGCGGCGCGGTAGCCTGGTCCTGCCCGCCGAGCGCAGGGGGCGGTTCGAGGTCAGCGACCCGCGGGGCGAGGAGCTGCACGCGGCCGAGGTCCGGCTGTCGGACCTGGGCAGTTTCGCGCTCGATATCCCGCTCCCGGCCGAGGCGGTCAGCGGCTACTACTCTTACTACCTGGAGCTGGGTGACAACGACTTCTACGGTTCGTTCCGGGTCGAGGCCTACCGGCCGGCCGAGTTCGAGGTCGAGGTTGTCGCCGGCCGGGAGGAATACGTTGCCGGCGACGACCTGGCCGCCACGGTCAGCGGTCGCCACCTGTTCGGCGCGCCGATGAGCGGCGACCGGGTGGAATGGTCGGTTTCGTTGAGCCCGACCGCCTTCGCACCGCCCGGGCTGCGGG
>JAFGQF010000098.1 GCA_016935775.1 Caldifarciminota bacterium | reverse complement strand
CCGTCTTCGTAGATTGTCTTGCCGTCGGCCGAGACCCGGCCGGGCGTCATCGTCCGGATGAGGTCCCAGTGGATTGCCGACTTGTTGCGGCTGCCCGAGTCCGGGTAGCCGGCGCCGAGCGCCAGGTGGATGGTGCCGCCGAGTTTCTCGTCGAACAGGATGTTGCCGGTGGGCCGGTCAATCGAGTAGTTCAGGCCGAAGGCGACCTCGCCGAGGGTGCGCGAGCCCTCGTCGGTGTCGAGCTGGGCCTGGAGGAACTCGTCGCCGCGCTCGGCCTTCGCCGCGACCACTTTGCCCGCCCGGAATTCGAGCTCGACGCCCTCGACCGCGCGGCCCTTGTAAGGGCAGGGGACGTCGAAGCGGACCCGGCCCTCGACCGAGTCCTCGACCGGGGCCGAGAAGACCTCGCCCGACGGGAAGTTGGCCTTGCCGTCGGAGTTGATCCACTTGCGGCCCTTGACCGACATCCTGATGTCGGTGCCGGGTGCTTCGAACCGGAGTCCCGATACCCGGTCGAGCAGGTCCACGTGGCGCTGCTGGTCGCGCGAGACCCGCTGCCAGGCCGCGACCGGGTCGTCCTCGTGGAGCAGGCAGGCGCGGAAGACGAACTCCTCGTAGCCTTCGAGCGACATCCCGGCCTGCTGGGCCGAGGCGTCGGTCGGGAACTGGGTGAGGCAGGTGCGGAGTTCGCCCGCGGCCCGGCGTTCCATCAGCCGCTCGAACAGCGGCCGGGCGGCGCGGGCCGCGAGCGCCTGGCGGTCCGGCCGGCAGCCGGCGGTCGCGGCGAGGTTCTGCGGGGCGCGGATGACGAGCCGGGCGTTGACCTGTTCGACTTCGAGCCGGCTGATTCCCGAGACGAAGCCGAGCTGTTCGTCCGAGCCCTCGTTCAGCCGGATGGCCACGAGCTCGGGCCACTCGGCGCGGAAATAGGGGTTGGCGCCGGCCGCCAAGGCGGCGCGGTAGAACTCGCGGACGAGCGGGAAGCCGGGCGGCTCGGACTGGACGAGCACGAGGTCGCCGGGCCGGAGCGCGAGGCTGTAGCCGGCGATGACGCCGGCCATCTTCACGACGCGGGGGTCAGGCAAGGGAACCTCCTGGCGAATGACGAATGGCGAATGACGAATGACGAACGGTGGGAAGCGGAAGGGGAAGAAAGGGAAGGGGAAGAAAGGGAAGGGTGTCCCTCTTTCCCTTCATGTCCTTGCCCTTCGTCCCTTCTGGCCTCATCCGACGTTCTTCTTCCTGGTAACGAAGAAGCCGACGACGCTGGCCGTGCCGACGAGCGCGCCGATGACCAGCAGCAGGCTGCGCCTGGGCACGACGCGGGTGAGCTGGCCGAGCAGGAATGCGTTGATGGCGAAGCAGACGTGGAGCACCCATTCGCGGTTCGAGAAGACCCGGCCGCGGATGCCGGCCGGCACCGATTCGTGGACGAGCGTGTCGGTGGCGATGTAGATCGGCGACAGCCCAAGCCCGGCGATCGCGGCTCCGACCATCACGATCGGGACCGACGAGGTGAACGACAGCACGACCGCGCAGACCGAGCAGGCCAGGAACGCCGCGAGGACGACGGCGTGCTTCTTCACCCGGTGGCCGATGGCGCCGTAGCCGACCGAGGAGAGGATCAGGCCGACCGAGCCCGCGCCGGCGACGAGCCCGACGCCGCGCGTGCCGAGCCCGAGCCCGCCGGCGTCGGCCGGCAACTGGATGATCGGGATGAACAGCACCAGCACGCCGGCGCCGAGCGCGACGAAGGCGACCGTCGAGGCGTAGACGAACAGCAGCGAGGGCGTGCGGCCGATGAGCTTCCAGGCGTCGCCGAGATCGGTGAAGACGCCGAGCAGCCGGGCGAGCATCATCCGCAGGGTCGAGGCAGCCTCGGGCAGGCTGCGCAGCGGCCGCTCGCAGGGCGGCGCGTGGACCTGGCGGTAAATGACGATGAGCCCGACGACCGAAACGAGGTAGGTGAGGGCATCGACGTAGAACCCGGCGCTCCACGACGGCCGGATGCCGATGCGGGCCCAGCCGGACCAGTCGACGATCAGGCCGCCGAGCACCATCCCGAGCAGGGTGGCGATGCGGCCGGTGAGGTTGATGAACGAGTTGGCGGCGAGGATGCGCTGCGAGCCGAGGTCCTCCTCGGCGTCCACCAGGCCGGGCAGGATTGACATCCGGGCGGTGTTGAACAGCAGGCCGCAGAGGAAGATCGAGAAGGCGATGGCGTAGATCAGCGTCATCGAACCCAGCCCGGCCGCGACGAAGGGCATCGCCGCCACCAGCAGGACCCGGACCGAGTCGCAGGCAATCATCACCTTGCGCCGGTCCCAGCGGTCCACCAGCAGGCCGGCGGCGGGCGCGAAGATGACAGTCGGCAGCGCGCCGACCACCGCCAGGGTGGCGATGGCGCGGCTCTGGTCCCAGCCGCCGCGCGCCGACAGCCAGGCGAAGAGCGCCAGCATCGCCATGTAGTCGAGCTTGTCGCCGAAGAGCGAGGCCGACTGGGTGATGGAGAAGACCAGGAACTTGGGTTTCTTGAGCGCCGAGAGCATCAGCGAATCTCAGCGGCCGCAGCGCGGCACCGGGTAGCGGGCGAGCAACTCGCGGTAGTATTCCTCGACGCGGGCCGCGACGCCCGGCCAGGCGTAGGCCAGTGCCTTCTCGCGGCCGGCCCGGCCCATCCGCTCGCGGCGTGCCGGGTCCTCCAGTAGCTCGCAGACCGCCCGGGCGATGGCATCCGGGTCGCAGGGCGGTACCAGCAGGCCGTCGGTATCGTGCTCGACCACCCGGCGGTAGCCGCGGATGCGCGACGCGACGACCGGCCGGGCGCAGGCCATCGCTTCGAGCAGGACGATGCCGAAGCTCTCGCGGCCGATGGCGGGCGAGCAGTAGACGTCGCAGGAAGCGTAGTAGCGCGGCCGGTCCTCGCCCGGCACCGCGCCTGTCCAGAGAACGTGGCCGGCGACGTCGGGGTCGAGGCAGTCCTCGTAGCGGTTGCCGAACGGCGCCGCGCCGACGACCACCAGCCGGGCGTCGGGGAAGCGCCGGACGACTTGCGGCAGGGCCTGGAGCAGGTACTTGAGCCCCTTGCGCGGCTCGATGCGGCCGAGGAAGAGGATGCTCGGCCGGCCGTCGTCCAGGCCCGGCATCGGCTCGGCGTCGGGCCGGAAGAAGTCGGTGGCGATGGCGTTGGGGATGATGCGGTAGTCGCCCGGGAAGTAGCGCGCGGTCGAGTCGCGAGCCGACTCGGAAACCGCCACGAGGCCGTGGATCATCCGGAAGTAGGGGTCGAGCAGCGGCTTCAGCACGATGTAGGGCAGGCTGTGGCCGAACTCGGCGTGGAAGGTGAAGACGTTGATCGCGTGCGAGGCGCGCAGCGAGACAATCGGCAGCGAGGGCGCGAGCGACCCGTGGATGTGGACGATGTCGAACCGGTGGCGCGCGAAGTAGCGGGCGATCTGCCGGGTCGGGCGCCAGGCGGTGGGGATGCGGGCGAAGCTCTGGTTCGAGGGCAGCAGCACCGCCTTGCCGACCCGGTGGATGTGCTCGGGGTCGGGCACCTCGCCGCGCCGGTTGCCGAAGTTCGAGGTGAGGATGCGGACCTCGTGGCCGCGGCGGCGCAGCTCGACCGCGAGGTGGTGGACGTGCTCGGCGATGCCGCCGACGTCCGGGTAGTAGTTGTCCGAAACCATGCAGACGCGGAGGGGGCGAGCGGAGGAAGGGTTCAAGGGGTCACGGGTTCCAGGGTTCGAGGGGGCGGAAGGACGGGGGTTCCGGGTTTCAAGGGGTCGAGTGTGCGTGGGCGCCGGGCCGGGACCAGCCCGCGCGATTGGTCGCTGGAACCCTGGGACCCTGGAATCCTAGACCCCTTTCTTCCCGCGGTACTCCGCCAGGCCGTGCTTCAGAACGACCATCGCCCGGGCGAGGTCGGCGGTGTTGAGCACGTAGGCGATGCGGACTTCGTTCCGGCCCGCGCCGGGCGTGGCGTAGAACCCGGCCGCGGGCGCGACCATCACCGTCTCGCCCTCGTAACTGAACTCCTCGAGCAGGAAGCGCGCGAACTCCTCGGCGTCGTCCACCGGCAGCCGGGCGATGGTGTAGAACGCGCCCTTCGGGGTCAGGCAGAACACCTGCTCGATGGAACAGAGCTCGCGGCAGAGCAGGTCGCGCCGGGCGCGGTACTCGTCCCGGACCGCCCGGAAGTAGTCGGCCGGCGTGTCCACCGCGGCCTGGGCCGCGAGCTGGTCCACGGTCGGCGGGCAGAGGCGCGACTGGCCGAGCCTGAGAAAGGCGGCCCCGAGCTCGCGGTTGCGGGTGACGATGCAGCCGACCCGCGCGCCGCAGGCCGAGTAGCGCTTGGATACGCTGTCCACCATCACCGCCCGGTCGTCGAGGCCCGCGAGGTTCAGCACGCTGTGGTGGACGTCGGCCGGGTCGTAGATGAACTCGCGGTAGACTTCGTCGGCGACCAGGAACAGGTCGCGCTCGAGCGCCAGCTCGCGCAGCATCGCCAGTTCTCCGGCGGTGTAGACCACGCCGGTCGGGTTGCCGGGGTTGGAGAAGACGATCGCCTTCGTGCGCGGGGTGATGAGTTTCTCGAACTCCGGTTTCGGCGGCAGGGCGAAGTTGTCTTCGACGCGGGCGGTAACCGGCACGACCTTGATGCCGCACATCACCGCCAGCCCGGCGTAGTTGGTGTAGAACGGCTCGGGGATGATGACCTCGTCGCCCGGGTCGGTGAGCGCCTGGTAGGCGAACAGCACCGCCTCGCTGCCGCCGGTGGTGACGAGGATGTCCTCCTTCGTCAGCTCGATGCCGACCCCGGCGTAGTAGCGCACCAGCGCGTCGACATAGGAGTAGAGCCCGCCCGAGGGGCCGTAGCCGAGGACCTTCAGGTCGAGGTCGCGGTAGGCCGCGAGCATCGTCTCCGGGGTCTCGACGTCGGGCTGGCCGATGTTGAGATGGTAGACCTTGACGCCGCGCGCCCGGGCGGCGTCGGCCAGCGGCACGAGCTTGCGAATCGGCGAGGCCGGCATCAGCCGGCCGCGCCCGGATATGTTCAGCGTACCTGCCATCAAGTACCTCCTCCTGCGTTGTCCCGGGCCGGCTCAGCCGGCCAGGGACCGGAAATCTTCCGCCGCCACCGGCCCGACGGCACCGATTCGGAAACCGTCGGTGAGCAGCTCGCCGGCCAGCCGGTTCACGTCGCCCGGTTCGAGCCGGGCGTAAGCGTCGAGCGTCTCCTCGACTGGGACCACCCGGCCGAGCAGATGGTGTGTCCGTGCCATCCTGAGCATCCGGCCGACCGGGCTCTCCAGCCCGATCATCACCGAACTGCGGGCCATCGTCCGGGCGCGCTCGAACTCCTCGGCGTCGAACCGGTCGCGTCGCACGCGGTCCAGTTCCTCGCCGAGCACCGCGAGGCAGCGCTCGAGCCGGGCGCGCTCGGCCACGAAGAAAACTCCCAGCAGGCCGGAATCCTCGAACAGATCGGTGAAGCTCGAGACCGAATATACCAGACCTTCCTGCTCGCGCAAGCGCTGGAACAGCCGCGAGCTGACCCCGCCGCCGAGAGCGGTGTTCAATACCGACAGTGCGTGACGGCGCGGGTCAGGATAGGAGAAGGCAGGCAGGGCGAGGCAGGCGTAGACCTGGGACAGCTCGGGCCGGTCCTTGACCCGGATTGCCGGCCCGGCGAGCGGTTCGGCCGGCCGCGCGGGCAGCCGGGCCGCCCGGCCCGAGCCGAGCCGGTCCTCGAGCACGCGGCAGAGCGCCTCGTGATCGACCGCGCCGGTGGCGACCGCGACCCCGGTGGCGCAGCCGTAGCGCGAGGCATAGAGCCGGCGCAGGCTCGCGGAGTCGGCCCGGGCGACGGTCTCGGGCGTGCCGGCGATGGACCAGCCCATCGGCGTGTCGGGCCAGCAGGCCTCGGTGAGCAGGTTGAAGGCCTTGGACCCGGGGTCGTCCTCGGCCGAGCGGATTTCCTCGATGACCACGCCCTGCTCCTTGGCCAGCTCGGCCGGGTCGAAGGCGGGCGCGGCGACAATCCGGGCCAGGAGGTCGGTGACCTCGACCTGGAGCTCGCCCGGGAACCGGCCGTGGAAGACCGTCATTTCCTTGTCGGTGAAGGCGTTGAGCTCGGCACCCCGGTTCTCGGCCTCGACCGCGATCGTGCGGGCGTCGAGTTCGGCCGTGCCCTTGAATACCATGTGTTCGACGAGGTGGGCGCAGCCGGCGAGTTCGGCCGGGTCGTCGCGGCCGCCGATGCGGAATGCCAGCCCGAGCGTCACCGAGCGCAGCCAGGGCAGGCGCTCGGTCAGGACGGTCAGGCCGCAGGGCAGGACGGTTGACTGGAAAACAGGGCCGGCCGGTCCCAGGTTGCTGGCACCGGCCGGCACGTCAGTCGTCTGCTAGCGGCGCGGGCCGCGGTCCCGTCCCCGCGGTCCCCGGTCGCGTCCGTGGTCGCGCGAACCCCGGTCCCGTCCGCCGTCGCGCGGGCGCGGCGGGCGCTTGGCGATGCCGTCGTCCTCGGACGGCGGCAGCTCGCCGCGCTCCTCGAGCGCCTTCTTGCGCGACAGGTTGACCCGGCCGAGGTCGTCCACTTCGACGACCTTGACCCAGACCTTGTCGCCGACCTTGACCACGTCCTCGACCTCGCGGACCCGCTCGCCGGCAAGCTGGGAGATGTGGACCAGCCCTTCCTTGCCGGGCAGGATCTCGACGAAGGCGCCGAAGGTCATTATCCGCGTCACCGTGCCGTGGTAGACCTTGCCGATTTCGGCCTCGGCCACGAGCGACTCGACCCAGGCCTTCGCCGCCGCGAGCGCCTCGGGCTTGTTCGAGGCGATGGTCACCGTGCCGTCGTCCTCGATGTCGATCTGGCTGCCGGTTTCCTCGGTGATCCGGCGGATCATCTTGCCGCCGGGCCCGATGACCGTGCCGATCTTCTCCTTGTCGATGACGATCGAGACGATGCGCGGCGCGTAGCGGGAGATGTCGGGCCGCGGCTCGGCGATGGTCTTCTCCATCACGTCGAGGACGTGGCGCCGGGCCTCGGTCGCCTTCAGCACCGCCTCGCGCAGCAGCGCCCAGGGCACGCCGGGCAGCTTCAGGTCGAGCTGGATGGCGGTGATGGCGTCGCGGGTGCCGGTGACCTTGAAGTCCATGTCGCCGTAGTGGTCCTCGGCGCCGAGGATGTCGGTGAGGATGTGGTACTTGTCGCCTTCCTTGATCAGCCCCATCGCCATCCCCGCCACCGCGGACTTGACCGGGATGCCGGCATCCATCATCGCCAGCGACCCGGCGCAGGCCGAGGCCATCGAGCTCGAACCGTTGGACTCGAGGATGTAGGAGACGAGCCTGATCGTGTAGGGGAACTCTTCCTCGGTCGGGGCGACCGCTTCGAGCGCCTTCTCGGCCAGGTCGCCGTGACCGACATCGCGCCGGCTCGGCCCGCGCAGGAACCGGACCTCGCCCACCGAGAACGGCGGGAAGTTGTAGTGAAGCATGAACCGCTTCTTCTCCTCGACCTCGAGTTCGACGTCGTCGACAACCTGCCGGTCGGACTTGGTGCCGAGCGTGGCCGCGCAGATTGACTGGGTCTGGCCGCGGGTGAAGAGCGCCGAGCCGTGGGCCCGGGGCAGGACCCCGACCTCGCAGGTAATCGGCCGGACGGCATCGAAGGCACGGCCGTCGAGGCGGCGGTTGTCCTCGATCGCCATCCGGCGGACGTCGCGCCCGACGAGGGCGTCGAGCGCCTCGGCGACCGGTCCCTTTGAATCCGGGAACTGCTCGGCCAGCGCCTCGACCACCTCCAGCTTGAGCCGGTCCAGGGCTTCCTGGCGCTCGAGCTTGTCCTGGATCTTGTTCAGCTCGCGAACCCGGGACTCGGCGCGCTCGCGCACCGCCGCCTCCAGCTCGGGCGGGATGTTGGGCTTGTCGGGTTTGATCTTCGGCTTGCCGGCCGCCTTGACCATCTCGAGCTGCATGTCCAGGGTCGTGCGGATGTGCGGCATCGCCATCTCGACCGCCCGGTCGAGGTCGTCGTGGGATATCCCCTTCGCCTCGCCGGCGATCATCATAATCAGGTCCTCGCCTTTCTCGTTGCGGATGCCCGCGAACATCATCGACATCTCGGCATCGTCGAGCTGGCTCATCAACGGGTTGGCGACGAGCTCGCCGTTCACCTTGCCGATGCGGCAGGCGCCGATCGGGCCGAGGAACGGGATTTCCGAGACCGCCAGGGCACAGGATGCGCCGAGCAGGGCCAGCAGGTCGCTCTCGTTCTCGGAGTCGCTCGAGAACAGGTAGGATATGATCTGGGTCTCGTTGCGGAAGTTCTCCGGGAAGAGCGGCCGGATGGGACGGTCCACCAGCCGGCAGGTCAGCTTCTCCTTGTCGCGGGGAGCGCCCTCGCGCTTGAAGAACCCGCCCGGTATCTTGCCGCTGGCGAAAGCCATCTCGCGGTAATCCACGGTGAGCGGGAAGAAGGCCATGAAGTCAACCGGTTCCTTCTTGTAACAGGCGCTCGCAAACACGATCGTGTCGCCGTAGCGCACCAGGAGCCCGGCGTCGGCCTGCCGGGCGACGCGGCCGAATTCAAACGACAGGGTCCGGCCGCAGACCTCTCTCTCGACGCGGTGCACGGCCTAGCCCCGCAGCCCGAGGTCGGCTACTATCCTGGTGTAGCGCGGTTTGTGGTGCTTGGCGAGATAATTCAGGTGCCGGCGCCGCTGGCTGACCAGCTTGATCAGCCCGCGCCGGGAATGCTTGTCCTTCTTGTGCGACTTCAGGTGCTCGCCGAGCAGGTTAATCCTCTCGGTGAGGATGGCGATCTGCACCTCGGGCGAGCCGGTGTCGCTGTCGTGCAGCTTATGCTCCTTGATAAGCTGCTCTTTCTTGGTCTTCGCTATGGCCATTTCTCTCCTTTTGTACTGGGCAAGGTTACGCAGGACGAACGGAATGTCAAACCGGCGACGGCGGTTCCGGCAGCCGGAGCAACGGCCGGACCGACAGCGGGAGCGACAGCCGCGCCGACAGCGGGAGGGACAGCCCCGGGGACGGGTCCCTGGTACGGGGCGGTCCCTCGCAAGAGACCTGGTACGTTTTCAGGGGGTGCGTTGTATATACAGGTGAGGACGAGTAGCTGACGAGGACCTTGACCAGTTGTCGAGCGGACGGAGACCGAAAGCCGTGCGAGGTGAGGACAAGGCCGGGTTCGGGGTTCGCCCGCGGAGAGGCTTGCCGGTTCAGAAGCAGGTTCGGAATCCGGCTGAAGAGCGCGCGCGCCGGCGTAAGCAGAGGCGCGGCTTCAAGCCCGAGCCGAAGCGCGAGGGGTCGCGGGAAGCGTCGCGCGACCGGAATCCCGGCGGGAATCTGGGACCGAACCAGAATCCGAAACCGGCTCGGAATCAGGGTCGGTATCGGGAAAGGACCGGGGCCGCGAAATCGGAAGGAGGGCCTACCCCGGGACGGGGGACTCTGAAATTCGGCATCGGGGATAAGGCCGGTTCGGACAGGCTCTTACGCAGAAATCCACGGCAGGGGCGGATGATAAGACGGTTTATCATTACTCGAGCGAAATTCGGGGAGGCCGCGTGGGCAGAGGTCATCGGTCCGGTTTCCCGGCACGGGCTTGACAGGCGCTGCTGGTGTCCTAGTGTTGCAGGCTGGTCGACAAGCCAATCGAGGAGAGATGATGTTTGACAAGCTGAAGCAGGTCCTCGCCGGGGTCGAGGCCGATTACGCTGACATCCGGTACGAGGTGAAGCACGAGACGAAAATCGGGTTCAGCGGCCGGGAGCTGACCCAGTTGAGCGCGTCGTCCACCGACGGCCACGTGGTCCGGGTGCTGAAGGCGGGCGGGTTCGCCTCGGTGGCGTTCACGCGGTTCGAGGACGCGCCGAAGGCCGTGAAGGCGGCGTGCGAGAACGCCGCGCTGGTGGGTTCGCAGGCGCGCGAGCCGGTGCGGTTGGCCGAGGTGGAGCCGGTGCGCGACCGGGTGGAGCCGGCCCTGGAGGAGGACCCGCGCCGGGTCCCGGTCGAGGAGAAGCTGGCGCTGTTGCGCGACTACAACGCCATCCCGCTGGCCGAGGAGCGGGTGGCGACCACCGAGATGGCCTACGCCGACGTCATCCGCGAGAAGTGGTTCCTGAGCACCGAGGGCGCGGAGGTGAATGAGGACCTGGTGACCGTCCGGCTGGGCGGCGCCGTCGTCGCCCGCGATGGCAGTTTGACCCAGACCGTCCGGGTGGGGATGGGCGGGAGCAACGGGTTCCAGAAGCTGCGCGGGCGCGAGGAGCTGGTCGGCCAGCGGACGAAGCTGGCCTGCGACCTGCTGAAGGCTGAGCCGGTGACGGCCGGCACGTACCGGGTGGTGATGGACCAGCAGCTGGCCGGGGTGTTCACCCACGAGGCGTTCGGCCATTTCTCCGAGGCCGACCTGATCCAGGACGCGCCGACGATGCGCGCGAAGATGAAGCTGGGCGCGAAGCTGGGCAGCGACGTGCTGAGCATCATTGACGACCCGACGATGCCGTTCGTGCTCGGCCATTACCGCTACGACGACGAGGGCGTGCGCGCCCGGCCGACGCAGTTGATGAAGGACGGCGTGCTGGTGGGCCGGTTGCACTCGCGCCGGACCGCGGCGGCGATGGGCGAGCCGGTGTCGGGCCACTGCGTGGCCGAGGACTACCGATACGCGCCCATCATCCGGATGGGGACCATCTACATCGAGCCGGGCGAGGACGATTTTGACGCGCTGCTGGCGGGCCTGGGCGACGGGCTGTACCTGTGCAACCACATGGGCGGCCAGACCGCGGGCGAGAACTTTACGTTCGGGGCCCAGTACGGCTGGGTGGTGAAGGGCGGCAAGCGGGTGAAGATGGTCCGCGACATCAACATCTCGGGCAATCTCTACGCGACGCTGGGGAGCATCGCCCGGGTCGGCCGCGACCTGAAGCTCGGCGAGACCGGTGGCTGCGGCAAGGGGCAGACCAACATCCGGTCGTGCTTCGGCGCGCCCCACGTGCTGGTCGAGGGCCTGGTGATTGGAGGCAGGTGATGGAACGACTGTTGGAACTGGCGCGCAAGCGGGCGGACCGGGTCGAGGTCTACGGCAAGGACTCGGCCGGCAACAGCGTGAGTTTCGAGGACGGCCGGCTGAAGGACATCGACAGTTCGTTCAGTTCCGGGGTCGGGTTGCTGGTGATGAAGGACGGGAAGCTGGGCCGGGCCTACACCCGCAATCTCAACGACCGCTCGGGGCTGGTGGATAACGCGCTGGCCGGGCTGGCGGGCGGGGTCGAGGCCGGCTACGAGCTGCCGGGCGCGGCCGAACTGCCCGGGCTCTCGAGCTACGACCCGACAATCGAGGGGCTGACCAGCACCGCGCTGGCGGCCGAGTGCGAGCGGCTGGTGGCCGCGGTCGGCGGCCGGGCCAGGGCCCAGGTGAATATCAGCGCGGGCCGAGAGGTCGAGACCGTCCGGGTGCTGAACTCGAGCGGGGCCGATTTCACCGCCCGCTCTTCCCAGTACTACGGCTACCTGTCGCTGCTCTACCCGGGCTCGTACTCGTCGATTTCCCGGCTGACGTTCGGCAAGGGGTTTGCCCGGTTCCCGGACCAGGACCTCGAGTTCGTGGTGGACACCTTCAACCGCTCGGCCGGGGAGCGCAAGCCGGCCGCGGGCAAGACCCGGGTGCTGTTCCTGCCCGAGCAGGTCTACGCGCTGGCCTGGCGCTTGACGACCGCGACCCGGGGCAAGGAGGTCTTCGAAGGCGTGTCGCCATTGAAGGACAAGGTCGGACAGCCGGTGTTGAGCAAGCTGCTGACCGCTGTCGACGAGCCCTTGAACGACGCCTGGCCCGGGGCGCGGGCGTTCGACGACGAGGGCACGCCCTGCCGGGACTTCGCGCTGTTCGAGGACGGGGTGCTGCGCGGGTTCTACTTCGACCGGTATTATGCCTGGAAGGCCGGGGTCGAGCCGACCGGCCACGGCTACCGGCCGGACATCACCGGCAGGACCGGCCCGCAACTCGGCCATCTTGCCATCCGGCCGGGCGACACGTCGTTCGCCGACTTGCTGAAAGAGATGGGCACCGGCGTGGTCGTCGCGGGCGTGCTCGGCGCGCACTCGGGCAATATCCTGAACGGCGACTACTCCATCGGGCTGTCGCCCGGGCTGTGGGTCGAGAACGGCGAGATAGCGGGCCACGTCAAGGACGCGATGGTGGCGGGCAATGTCTACGAGGACCTGAAGAACGTCGTCGCGGTCGGCAACCGCCAGCACGCGGCCCACATGGGACGGTTCCCGGCCCTGCTGTTGGACGGGGTGAGCTTCGCGACCAGAGGATGAGGGACGAAGGCAGAAGGCAGAACTGTGAACACTGGAGTCAGAAGTCGGAGCGAGGACTACCCTCACCCTTTCCCTCCCCCTCAAGGGGGAGGGAATTGAAGGGAGGGGGCGTCACTCGCGGAGGTCAAGTCGGAAGGCAGAACCGTGAACACTGAAGTCAGAAGTTGGATACTGGCGTTGTTGGTGGTCGTCCTGCTGGTTGCTGCCTGCGAGGAGCCGCTGTACCTGGTGCCGCGCGGGGACGCGATTCCGCCGGGCGCGGTGAAGATGACGCCGGCGCTGGACACCTGGCCGCCGATTCTCCATTCGGACGAGTGGGAGCAGCCGGTGCCGATGCCCGGGCCGGTGAACACCGCCGGGGCCGAGGACTCGCCCTTCATCACCCCGGACGGCGAGTGGTTCTTCTTCTTTTTCACGCCCGACGTCGGCAAGCCGGCCAACGAGCAGCTGTTCGACGGCGCGACCGGTATCTACTGGTCGCGCCGGCAGGGGAGCGGCTGGACCGAGCCCGAGCGGGTGGTGCTGAACGACGACATCGGGCTGGACGGCGCGGAGTTCGTCCTGGGCGACACGCTCTGGTTCGCCTCGGTTCGTTCCAGGGACGCGCTGCGCGAGGGGCCGGAATGGTACAAGGCGGTGCTGCGCGGCGACGAGTGGCGCGACTGGCGCAACGCCGGCAGCCAGCTCAACCTCGACTACGAGGTCGGTGAGCTGCACATCTCGGCCGACGGCCGGACGATGTTCTGCCACCGCGAGGCCGCGGCGGGCGGCGCGGGCGGGATGGACCTGTGGAGTCTCGCGCGCAACGCGACCGGCTGGGACCCGCCGGTGAACCTCGGGACCACGGTCAACGGGCCGGGCGACGAGGGCTGGCCGTTTCTCTCGGCGGATGGAAGCGAGCTCTGGTTCACGGCCAACGGCGCGCTTGCCGGGCCGGGTCCGGCGCTCTGGCGCTGCCGGAAGGATTCGACCGGGGCGTGGGGCGAGCCCGAGGAGATCGTTTCCCGGTTCGCGGGCGAGTGCACGATGGACGAGGCGGGCAACCTGTACTTCGTGCACCATTTCTTCACCGGGACCGACCCGATACAGATGATCGAGGCCGATATCTATGTCTGCTTTCGGAAGTAGGCGGGCGAGCGCGGGCGGCTTGGGACACGATCCCATTTCAGAGGACTGACAATGGGTCATGTCCCGCGCCGAGGCCGATATCTATGTCTGCTTTCGGAAGTAGGCTGACGGGGACATGACCGGCATTCGGTTCTCCGAATCCCGGATCGTGTCCCCGGCATTCGGGACTCGGGACACGATACCATTTCGGAGGACCGACAATGGGTCATGTCCCTCTGAGACCGGCTGATGGCTGAAGACCCGGGCTGCGTTAAGGCCGTCATCGAGCGGCGGCGGGCGTACCGGTCGCTGGCGCCGGTGGAAATCACCGACGAGCTGGTGGCCGAGCTGGCGCGCGCGGCTGGTCTTTCGATGACCTGCTTCAACAACCAGCCGGGCCGGTTCGTTTTCGTGCGCGGGGCCGAACCGCTGGCGGCGGTGAAGCAGGCGCTGAACAAGGGCAATGCCTGGGCGAAGGCCGCCTCGCTGATTGTCGCGGTCTGCTGCCGGAAGGACGCCGACTGCGTCATCCGTGACCGCGAGTACTACCTGTTCGACGCCGGGCTCCAAACCGCGTTCCTGGTTCTGCGGGCGACCGAGCTCGGGCTGGTGGCCCACCCGATTGCCGGCTACAGCCCGAAGAAGACCCGCGCGGCGCTGGGAAT
>JAFGQF010000013.1 GCA_016935775.1 Caldifarciminota bacterium | reverse complement strand
CGAGCTCATCAAGCTGCGGCAGATACTGACCGACAATCTCGTGCTCATCGGCATCGACTGCCCGGGCACTTGGAAATCGGCCGGGTTCGCGCAGGCGCACGGCGACGACCCTGACTTCGACAATAACCACGCCCGCAACCAGCAGGAGTACTACGCCGACCCCGACCTCAGGACCGCCTGTCAGGTCTGCGAGTCCCCGGTGCCGCCGGTGGCCGACATCGTCATCGGGTTCCTGGGGATGGACCCGGACCAGGGGCTGTGGTTCGAGGCGCGGACCGAAAAGGGCAGGGCGCTGGCCGAAGGGCTCGAGCTCGATGCGGGCGACGAGCCGAACTCCCGCAAGAAGTACTTGGCCGAGCTGGTCGAACGGCGCAAGAAGGCGGCAGCGGCGCGCATCGCCGAGCTGGACAAGGTAGTGATGGGCCCGGAGAACCTCGCCCGGTATTTCGCCGACTGCCTGAACTGCCACAACTGCATGCATGTTTGCCCGGTATGTTACTGCCACGAATGCTTCTTCGAATCGGACAACTTCCTGCGCCAGCTCGACGAGCATGTGCGCATCTCGCGGCGCAAGGGGCTTACCCGGATGCCGTCGGAGATGCTGCTGTTCCATCTCACGCGGATGAACCACATGATGACCTCGTGCGTGGCGTGCGGGATATGCGAGGATTCCTGCCCGGCGGGCATCGGGCTCCTGCCGCTGTTCAAGAAGGTATCGCGCAACGCCCAGGCCGAGTTCGACTACGTCGCCGGCCGCAGCCTCGACGAGGACCTGCCACTGACCACGTTCCGCGAGGACGAGTTCAAGAAGGTCGGGGAGGAGTAGTCTTGGCCGAATCCGAGATCCTCGTCAACCGGCTCGACTCCGGTTTCCGGCAGCGGATTATCGACAAGATGGGTAACCGGGATTTCCTGCACTGTCTTGCCTGCGGTTCGTGCTCGGCGTCCTGCCCGGTGCGGAAGCTCGACGAGAAATACAACCCGCGCCGCATCATCCGGATGGCCATCCTTGGAATGAAGGAAGAGATTTACCGGTCCGAGTTCGTCTGGATGTGTTCCTACCATTCAACCTGCCTGCACCGCTGCCCGCAGGGCGTGAACATCGGCCAGGTGGCGGACGCGGTGGTCCAGCTCGCCGAGGAGGCGCGCAGGTCCGCGCCGCCCGCCGGGGGCATCATTGACGAGGGACGGCTCGACCGCGAGTTCAAGCGCCGGGTGATGGAACAGGTCAAGGAAGTGGCCCGGTGCTTCACCTGCGGTTCCTGCACCGCGGTCTGCCCGGAGACGCTGTTCGACCCGGCGAAGGATCCGCGCCGGTTCATCCGGCTGGTTAATCTCGGCCTGCGCGAGGAGGCCTTCGCCGACGAGTTCAAGGACATCTGCGCCACCCACTACCGATGCCTGAGCCGCTGCCCGCAGGGCGTCCAGATCAGCCAGATAATGAACGCGATCAAGGAACTGGCGGTCGAGGACGGCTATTCCTACCCGGCGAGCTTGGCCGAACTGGAGAAGGCGGACAAGTGACCAGGCAAACCCTGGATTGCAGAGTACAGATTGCAGAAGGCAAAGCGCAGAGCGGCGCGGGCAAGCCGGGCCTGTTGGCGGAGCGCTTGCTGAAGCTGGCGGCCGGCTGCATGGGCCTTGGCTCGAGGATGCACCGGACCGTGCCCGGGCGCTACGTCTATGCGCAGTTGATGCGTTCCAGCGCTTCGGCCGGGGCCAACTACGCCGAGGCTCGGGCGGGCGAGAGCCGGGCCGACTTCGTCCACAAGCTGCAGTTGGTACTCAAAGAACTTCGCGAGACCGGATACTGGCTGACACTGGCGGTCGAGGGCGGTCTTGTTACGTCGGCCACCACCGCGCCGCTTGCGTCCGAGGCGGAAGAGTTGACCCGGATGGTGGCGCGCTCGGTGATGACCGCGAAGTCCGGCATCAGTGCATCGAAACCGTCAGCTGGGAAGTCACGGCTTTGAGTTCTGCAATCAGCAATCAGCAATCTGAGATGACCGTGTCGAAGTCCGGCGCGGTGCTCGTGGTGGGCGGCGGCATCGGCGGGGTCCAGGCCGCGCTCGACCTGGCCGATTCGGGCTACAAGGTCTACCTGGTCGAGAGTTCGTCGGGCATCGGCGGCGTGATGGCGATGCTCGACAAGACCTTCCCGACTAACGACTGCTCGATGTGCATCCTGTCGCCCAAGCTGGTCGCGGCCTCGCGGCACCCGAACATCGAATTGATGACCCTGACCGACGTGCTGGCGGTCCAGGGCCGGCCGGGCGATTTCACCGTCAAACTGAAGCGCCACGCCCGCTACGTGGACCTCGCGAAGTGCACCGGGTGCGGCGACTGCCTCGCCAAGTGCCCGGTCAAGCTGCCCAACGAGTTCGAGGGCGGGCTGTCCGAGCGTCGGGCCATCTACCGGCTTTACGCCCAGGCGGTCCCGAACGCGCCGATGATCGACGCCGAGCACTGCCTGAAGCTGACCAAGGACAAGTGCGGTGCCTGCGCCAAGGTGTGCAAGGCTGGGGCGATCGACTACACCCAGAAGGACGAGGAGGTTGAAGTCCGGGTCGGCTCGGTGGTCGTCGCCGCCGGGTCGAAGATCGCGCCGACCGCGCTGCGGCCGGAGTACGGGCATGGCCGCTACCCGAACGTCGTCACCAGCCTCGAGTTCGAACGCATCCTGTCGGCCTCCGGGCCCTATTCCGGTCACATCCAGCGGCCGTCGGACCGCAGGGAGCCGCAGCGCGTCGCTTGGCTGCAGTGCGTCGGCTCGCGCGACGAGTCAATCGAGCGAGGCTACTGCTCGGCGATGTGCTGCATGTACGCGGTCAAGGAAGCGGTTATCGCCCGGGAGCACTGTCCCGGCATCGAGCCGACTATCTTCTACATGGACATGCGCTCCTACGGCAAGGACTTCGACAAGTACGTGAACCGTGCCGAGCAGCAGTACGGCGTCCGGCTGGTGCGGGCGCGGGTGCCGGAAATCCGCGAGGACCCCCAGACCCGCGACCTGGTGGTGCGCTACGCCGGCGAAGCGGGCGCGCGTTCCGAGCGATTCGACCTGGTTGTGCTGTCGTGCGGGCTGGTGCCGCCGCAGCAACTGGTCGAACTGAGCCGGAAGCTCGACATCGAGCTCGACCGGTACGGGTTCGCGGCCGGCAACCTCTGGGACCCGACCGGCACGTCGCGGCCCGGGTTCAGCGTGGCGGGCAGCTTCCAGGCGCCGATGGCGATACCGGAGACGGTCACCGGGGCGTCGGGCGCGGCGGCGAGCGCCCAGGGGACGCTGGCCGAAGCGCGCGGCAGCGAGGCGGCGGTCGAGGAACTGCCGCCGGAGAAGAACGTCGCCGGCGAGCCGCCCCGCATCGGCGCGTTTATCTGTCATTGCGGCATCAACATCGGCGGCATCGTCGATGTGCCCGCGGTGGTCGAGTACGCCCGGACCCTGCCGTTCGTGGTCTTCGCCGACGAGAACCTCTATTCCTGTTCGGGCGACACCCAGGAGCGGCTCAAGGAGCTCATCCGCGAGCATCGGTTGAACCGGGTGATGGTGGCGTCGTGCTCGCCGCGGACCCACGAGCCGCTGTTCCAGGCGACGCTGGCCGAGGCCGGTCTGAACCCGCACCTGTTCGCGATGGCCAACATCCGCGACCAGTGCTCGTGGGTGCACATGAAGGAGCCGGAGAAGGCGACCGCGAAGGCCAAGGAACTGGTCCGGGGCGCAATCGCGCGGGTGGTTCGGCAGCAGCCGCTGCCCCGGGTGAAGCTCGACGTCAACAAGCGGGCACTGGTTATCGGCGGCGGCCTCGCCGGGATGAACGCGGCGCTGGCCGTGGCGGACGAGGGCTTCGAGGTCAGCCTGCTCGAGCGCGAGGCCGAGCTGGGCGGCAACGCCCGCGACATCTGGAAGACCGTCGAGGGCGAGGACGTCCAAGCTCACCTGAAGGAACTGGCCGGCCGGCTGCGCAGTCACCCGCGGGTGAAGGTCTACACCGGCGCGACTATCGACCGGATCGACGGGTTTGTCGGCAACTACCGGACGACCTTCCATGTCAGGGGCGCGGACAAGCCGGTGGAGTTCGACCACGGCGCGG
>JAFGQF010000097.1 GCA_016935775.1 Caldifarciminota bacterium | reverse complement strand
GGAGATCGTCATCGTGCGCCGGACCGGGTTCCTGGACGTGTTCGACACCTCGGGCACGCGGCTGCCCGGTTTCCCGGTTGACCTGACCGCGGACGCCGGCTACGTCAGCGACCTCTACACCAAGGCGTTCGCGAGCCCGGCGGTCGCGGACCTGGGCGGCGACGGGCAGCTCGAAATCGTCTGCGGCAGTTTCGGGATGGTGGCGACCGGCGCGGACTGGGGCGGGGCGCTGCACGCGTTCAAGGCCGACGGCAGCCCGCTGTCCGGTTTCCCGGTCGAGACCCGCAACGCGGTCTGGCACTCGCCCGGCATCGGCAATGTCGATACCGTCCCGGGGTTCGAGCTGCTCACCGCAGGCTGCGATTCCTCTTTCTACGTTGTCAACACCGCGGGCGAGAGCCTGCCCGGCTGGCCGAAGCGCGATTTCCCGACCTACTTCCTGCCCGACGAGGGCACCATGGGTTTCTTCGAGGGCAAGATACCGCTTTGCAAGACGCCGCTGTTGGCCGACTGCGACGGCGACGGGCTGGTAGAGATACTCGTCACCGGCAGCGACGGCACGCTCCACCGGTGGGACACCGACGCCGGATTCAACCCGGCGGACCTGCCGTGGCCGACCTGCCGGCTTGACATGCAGCGCACCGGCTGGTACCGGGGCTGGCAGTCCGGGGTTGCCGGGCCGCCCGCCGCGACGCCGGTTCGGCTGCTGGTCGGGCCCAACCCGGTGGCGGTCGGCCACGCCACCCTGCGCTACAGCCTGCCCGCGGCGGGCGCGGCGACGGTCAGCCTGTTCGACGCGAGCGGTCGAAGCGTGCTCAGCCGGGGCTTCGCCGCAGCCCGCGACGGAGCGTTGGAGCTGGATGTCAGGGGTCTCGGGGCCGGCATCTACCTCGCCCGGCTGGAAAGCGGCGCGCGGGCGGCGACCGTCAAGCTGGTCGTCGGGCGCTGACCGGCCCGCGGCGGCCGGAAGACCGGGCCCGGGTTTGACAGCCGGTTCCGGGTTCTTATGCTGGGCAGAGAAGTGAGGCACCACACCGACTGCGAGATCGTTCGGCTGCCCCGCTCGCGCCGGCTGGTGATGGACGTGGTCCGCATCGGCCGTAAGCGCAACGCGATGCGCGGGCTGCTCGACGTTGACGTCACTCGCGCGCGCGAGATGCTGCGCGCACACCGCGACCGGTTCGGGGTCAAACCCTCGCTGACCGCCTTCATTATCTGGTGCGTGGCCCGGGCAATCGAGAAAGACCGGATGGTCCAGGCGTTCCTGGACTGGCGCAACCGGCTGGTGATATTCGACGATGTCGACGTCCAGACAACCGTCGAGGCGCTGGTGGACGGGCAGGTTCGGGTCGTGCCGCACGTCATCCGGTCCGCCAACCGGATCGGCTACCGCGCCATCCACGACGAGCTGCGCCATGCCAAGTCCCGGCCGAAGAGCAATCGCCGGCTGGTCCGCTTCGCCGGCTGGTTCCAGTGGCTGCCCTGGTTCCTGCGCCGGCCGTTCTACTGGTACGTTCAGAAGCGGCCGCGGCTGCTGCGCCGGCACATCGGCACGACAATCGTATCCTCGGTCGGGATGTTCGTCGGGTCGGGCGGCGGCTGGGCCATCGGCACCGGCAACCTGGCGACCTTCGGGGCGCTCTTGGGCGGCATCGTGCGCAAGCCGGGCGTGGTCGGCGACCGCATCGAGCCGCGCGACTACCTGGCGCTGTCGGTCGCCTTCAACCACGACGTGCTTGACGGCGCGCCGGCGACCCGGTTCACCCGCCGGCTTGTCGAGCTGATCGAGAAGGCCGACGGGCTTCGGGAGGAGCTCGACCGCTGGGCGGCGGAAGCGGACCGGGAACGGCCGAGCTGAGTTCGGCGCGGCACTGGCCGGTCCTTGCCGTCGCGGCGCTGGCCGCGGTCGGGGCCGGGCTGGTACTGTACTCCAACCACCGGTTCGGGGTCGGGCTGACCCACGATTCGATTCACTATATCGCCGCGGCGCGCAACCTGGTCGCGGGCCGGGGGCTGGTCGGGTTCGACGGCACGCCCTACGTTGACTTCCCGCCGCTCTTCCCGCTGCTGCTGGCCGGTTTGGCCGCGCTCGGACTGGACCCGCCGGCCGGCGCCCGGCTGTTGAACGCGCTGGCCTTCGGCGCCATCGTCTTCTGCGGCGGGTTGCTGCTGCGCCGGGTCCTGCGCTCGACCGGACTGGTTCTGGCCGGGACCGTGGCCCTGCTGGTCGGTTTCCCGCTGCTGAGCGTGTCGGTGATGGCCTGGTCCGAGCCGGTGTTCGCCTTGCTGGTGCTGTTGATGGTGATGGCGTCAACCAGAGGGTTCGAGGATTCGAGGGTTCAAGGGTCCCGGTGGTTCAGTGGCCGCCTGCTGCTGCTGGGACTGCTCGGTGCGCTGGCGTGCCTGCAGCGTTACGCCGGGACGTTCGTGGTTGCGGGCGTGGCGGCGGCGCTGCTGCTGAGGCCGGGGGTGACGAACCACAGAGACACAGAGGGTGAAGAGTCCGGACACCGGCGAGGGCCGGCTTTCCTG
>JAFGQF010000096.1 GCA_016935775.1 Caldifarciminota bacterium | reverse complement strand
TGGTCCAGGACGGTGTCACCCCGGCCCGCTGGGTCCACAAGTGGGGCGAGTACGTCAGCCGGCCGGAGCAGGCCGACATCCCGAAGCCGGTCGTGGACGAGGTCATCGCCGGGACCAGGCGCATCGCCCGCCGCTTCCGCCGGCCGGCCGACCTCGAGTGGGTCTGGGACGGCGAGCGGCTCTGGTGGGTCCAGCTCCGTCCCATCACCGCCATCGACAACGTGACCATCTACTCCAACCGGATATCGCGCGAGTTCCTGCCCGGGATGATCAAGCCGCTCGTCTGGTCGGTCAACATCCCGCTGGTCAACGCCGCCTGGATACGGCTGTTCGACGAACTGGTCGGCCACACCGGGCTCGAACCCGATGAGTTGGCCCGCTCGTTTCACTACCGGGCATACTTCAGCCTCACCGCGGTCGGCCGGGTGTTCCAGGTCCTGGGCCTGCCCCAGGAGACGCTCGAACTGCTGCTCGGCATCGAGCACACCGGGCCGGAAAAACCCCGCTTCCGGCCGAGCGCCCGGACCTGGCGGCTGCTGCCCCGGATGCTCTGGGCGGTGTTCGACAAGTGGCGGTTCGACCGCCGGCTCCGCCGCTTCCTCGACCCGGCCCGGGGACGTTTCGACGAACTGCGCGCCGAGCGCCTGGCAACCCTCGACGAACCCGGCCTGCTGCGCCACGTCGACCGGCTCCACGAGCTCGGCACCGAGACCGCCTACTACAACATCGTCGTGCCGTTGCTGATGCAGCTCTACAACCGGCTGGTGCGCACCCGCCTGCGCCGCGCCGGGCTCGACTGGGAGCGCTTCGACCCGGCCTTGGGGATGCCGGAGCTGGCCGAGCACGACCCGAAGAGCCTGCTCGCCGGGCTGAACGCGCGCTACCTCGGACTCGAGCCGGCCGACCGGGAGGCGATTGCCGCCCGCGGCCACGCCGCGCTCGCCGAACCGGCACTGGCCGGGTTCCGCCGTGAGGTGGACCGGTTCATCGAACGGTTCGGCCACTTCTCCGCGAGCGGCAACGACTTCTCGGTTCGCCCCTGGCGCGAGGACAAGGACCTCGTGGTCCGGATGGTGGTCGAGTTCAGCGCCCCGCCGGCGCCGGCCCGCGACGCCTCGGCGGTCGGGCGCGCCCTGCGCGGCCCGTTCTCCCGGCTTGCCCTGCGCCGGGCGCGCCGGTTCCGGGTGTACCGCGAACAGGTCAGCTCGCTCTACACCTTCGGCTACGGCCTGTTCCGCGACGTCTTCCTCGAACTCGGCTCGCGCTTCACCGGGGACGGCCGGCTCGACCGGCCCGACGACATCCTCTACCTCTACCTCGGCGAGGTCCGCCGCGCTGTGGCGGGCGACGGCGCCGACCTGCGGGCCCTGGCCGCCGCCCGGCGCCGCGAGATGGCGGCGGTCGCCGACGCCCCGCTGCCGACCATCATCTTCGGCGACGACGCTCCCCCGGTCTACGACGAGACCGGGTCCCGGCTGCGCGGCACGCCTACCTCGCGCGGCTACTACCGGGGCCCGGTGCGCGTCATCCGCTCGCCCGCCGAGTCCGGGAGGCTGCGGCCGGGCGACGTGCTCGTCATCCCGTTCTCCGACGTCGGCTGGACCCCGCTGTTCGCCCGGGCGGGCGCGGTGGTGTCCGGTTCCGGCGGAATGCTCTCGCACAGCTCGATAGTCGCCCGGGAGTACGGCATCCCGGCCGTCGTGTCGGTCAACGGCGCCCTCGACCTGGCGGACGGCGTCGTGGTCGCGGTCGACGGCTACAAGGGCGAGATAACCATCCAGGAGGAGGAAGCACCATGACGTACCTGAAGTGGGTCCTGGCCGCGCTGTTCGCTGTCCTCGCCGGCGTCCTCTACGTCGGCTACCTGACCGTCCACCCGCTGCGGATGAGCCTGTTGATGTTCCTGAGCACGGTGGCGCTGGCGCTGCTGGTGGCGACAATCGCCATCTGGTTCCGCCGGGCCGCGCTGGCCGTGGTCATCCCCCTGTCCATCGGCCTGTTCGTGGTCGGCTGGTGGCTGATGACGCTCCGCTTCATGGCCACCCCGGACCCGCGCACCTCGCCCGACCTCACCCGCGCGCCCGGCGACCCGGGCAAGGGCCACACCGCGGTGGTCTACTTCACCCACGGCGAACCCGAAACCTACAACCCGATCGGCTGGGTGAACCAGTTCCGCGAGTTCGACGAGCAGGGCATCGCCTTCGTCCCGCTGCTGGTCCGGCCGCTGTTCGCCCAGGCGCTGCGCAAGCACTACCTCATCGTCGGCCGGAGCAACCACCGGTTCATGCACCACCAGATGATCAAGGCGCTCGAGCGCCGCTACCGCGAGGAGGGCGACAGCATCACCCGGTTCTACCTGTCGTTCCTTGACGACTCGCCGACCCCCGAGGCCGGCGCGATAATGGCGCTCAACGACGGCTGCAGCCGGATGATTGTCAGCGAGGTGTTCCTGACCGTCAGCAACCACACCGCCGAGGGCGAGAACCAGATCAAGGAGCTCGACATCGAGGAGCGGTTCGGCATCCCGGTGGTCTTCACCGGCCCGCTCTACGACTCCGAGACCCTCAAGCGGATGTTCGTTGAGCGCGCCAACGCCAACCTCGCCGGCGTCGACAAGTCGAAGGTCGGCATCCTGCTCGTCGGCCACGGCCAGCCCGACGAGTGGGACGAGGAATGGCCCACCGAGACCGAGCATGAGACCCGGTTCCGCAACGACGTGCTCGACCTGCTGGTCGCGGACGGTTTCCGGCCCGAGAACGTTTCGCTCGCCTGGATGGAGTTCAAGGAGCCGCACCCCGCGCCCAAGGTCGAGGAGTTCGTTGCCAACGGCGTCGAGCGGGTGCTGTACTTCTCCGCCGCCATCTCGGCCGACGCGATGCACTCCCAGTACGACGTCCCGGCGCTGGTCGCGCGGGCCGACGTGCCCGACGATGTCGCGCTCGTCAACCTCGGCGCCTGGAACGACGACCCGATTGTCATCCAGGCCATCAAGGAGAAGATCGACGCCGAACTTCGGGCCGGGCGCGAAGTGGCGGCAGAGTAGCCGTTGAACATCCTCGTCACTGCGGGCGCGGCGGTCGCCGGCTACCTGCTCGGCTCCATATCCTGGAGCCGGGTCATCGCGCGCTGGGTCGCTCCCGGCAGGAGCATCGAGCGCATCGAGTACCCGGTGCCGGGCACCAATGAGATTTTCACCTCGGACTCGGTCAGCGCGACCGCGGCCCGTGTCCACCTCGGCACCCGTTTCGGCTGCCTGACCGCCGTACTCGACATCCTCAAGGTGTTCCTGCCCGCGCTCGCATTCCGGCTGCTCTTCCCCGGCTGGCCTTACCACGTCGTCTGCGCCGCCGCCGGGCTGGTCGGCCACGACTGGCCGCTCTTCTTCCGGTTCAAGGGCGGACGCGGCGAGTCGCCGATCGTCGGCGGGCTGCTGGCCATCGCCCCGCTCGGGCTGGCGGCCACCTCGGCGGCCAGCGTCGTGCTCGGCCTGGTAATCGGCCACCTGCTCGTCTTCCGCTGGGCCTGGTTCCTGCTGATGATCCCTTGGCTTTGGGTGACTACCGGCTCGCCGGTCCACGTCGGCTACATGGTGTTTGCCAACGTCATCTACTGGTGGACGATGTCGCCCGAGCTGCTCCAGTACGCCCGGATGGAGGGTAACCCGACCCAGGAGGAGATCGGCGACTTCTTCGCGATGGGCGCCGGCCTGGGCCGGTTCATGGACCGCTACAGCATCCTCGGGCTGGTAGCGCGCGCCCGTCGGCGCCGGTCGGAACGGCAGCAACGATGAGGCACGGGACAATCGCGGTTCTGTTGCTCGCCGCCGGCGGGCTCGCCTTGGCGCAGCCTGGGGCTCCGCCCGACACCGCGCCGGCCCGCACCCGGTTCCCGCGGCTCGAACTCGCGCCGCTCGACGGCAGCCGCACCCTGCTGCCCGACTCGTTGCGCGGCCGGGTGTTCTGGGTCGTGTTCGCCTTCCGTCGCCAGGACCAGTCGGTCATCGACACGTGGCTGCCCTGGCTCGACCGGGCCGGGGCCGAAGACAGCACCAGCCGGTTCTTCGAGGTGCCGCTGATGGGCCCGTCGATACCGCGGCTGCTGCGCGGTGTGATCTCGGCCGGCATGAAGGTCACGGTCCCGGCCGACAAGCACGCCCACCTCGCGCCCTACTACGGCGACTTCGAGCAACTCGCCGACGAACTCGGCCTTGCCGACCGGGCCAAGGTCTACATCTTCCTCGTCGGTCCGGACGGCTTCATCGCCGGCCGGACCGAAGGCAACGCCACCGAGGAACGGGCGCGTGAGCTGCTTGATACCGCGCGCAGCATCGGCCATACTGGCGGTGATGGTGCGGATGAATAGCCTCGCCCTCCGCGCCTCGGTCGCGCTGCTGCTGCCTGCGGTCACTGGCCTCGCCCACCAGCCGCGCTTCCCGGAACCGGGCACGACCACGGTCCGCAACCCCGAGGTGTCGCAGGCCTTCTACGCCGAGCTCACCGGCTCGCCCCAGCTCTTCCGCATCGAGTCACCCGACTCGTTCAACCTCTATGTCCAGTTGCTGGTCCCCGACATCCCGGGCGTGACCCGCGACTACTCGGCCGACATCTTCACCCTGGCCCCGGACGGGCGCGAGCCCGTCGCCCGGCTCGACGGGCTGGCGGCCGAGTGGTCCGAGTTCTTCGAGCCCTTCGCCGGGGACAACTACTTCACCGGCCCGGAAATCGAGCGGCCGGCCGGGCCGGGCGACTGGTTCATTGAAGTCACCAGCCCGGACAACGCCGGCAAGTACGTCCTGGTGGTGGGCCGGGGCGAGAGCTTCCCGCCCGGCGAAATCGTTCGGACCCTCGGCATCCTGCCCAAGCTGAAACGCGACTACTTCGGCAAGCCGGCGGCCAGCGCCTGCTGGAACTACATCGGCCTGTTCATCGGCGGCAGCGTCGTGGTCGTCGCCGGGATTGTCGTCGGCATCGTCCTGCTCGCCCGGCGCTGGGACAGGAAATAGGGACACTTCCCATTTCCCGCACTGTTGTCTGATTCGCGGTTGACGCAGGACGCGGGCGGGCGGACCTGCCGCGGCCAAGGCCGAGTGCCTGATCCTGAATACCTGGTGCCTGATATCTAATACCAAATTCCTGGTCCGTAATCCCCAATCCCCAGCCCGAAACGGACCGCGTAAGACATTGTCT
>JAFGQF010000095.1 GCA_016935775.1 Caldifarciminota bacterium | reverse complement strand
GGTAATTTCGGGGTCCCCCGTTCCCGGGTCGGTTTGGGGCCGAGTTTGCCTTGCCTGTTCCCGGCGCGAATCCGGCCGGGTTTTCAGCCCGGCTTGACGACGGGTTTGAGCGCTGGTTTCGGGCCGGGATTCGAACCCCGAGTTCTCTTTGCATCGTCCTCCGGCTCGTAACCAGGACCGGCCTCGCGCGTCCGCGCGCGCCGGTGAGCGGGCGGGTCAGCCGGACCCCGTACCCGTAACCAGGCCGCAGTCCCCTCGCGCAGGCCGGCCGGCAACTCGACCCGCAACCTGTCCGGCTTGCCTTGTTCGATGGGTCGGAGATTCCGCGCGTCGGAACGGGCGGGGAATCTGAGTCATTTCGTGCTTGTCAGTTATTCCTTCCCGGGCAGAACGGGGACACGATCCCGACCGCCGCCACGTCGGGTCATGTCCCCAACCTGCCCATCTGTGTCAATCTGTGTTCATCTGTGGTCTTCTGCTCGGGCGGTTTTCCGCTCGGGCTAGCGGATGACGAGGCGGGCAGAGGCGGACCGGTCGCCCGCTTCGAGCCGGACCAGGTAGACCCCGCTCGACAAGCCGCTGACGTCGAGCGGCATATCCACTGACCGGTCCTCGATAACCAGTGGCCGGAAGAGGACGGCACGACCGGCGGCATCCACCAGGGTCAACCTTGCCTGGTTCGGAAAACACTGGGACACTTTCCCACTTGCCGGAGGACCGGAAACAAAAGGAAGCGTCCCGGTTTTCCCGGTCAGCCTGACGATTCCGCCGGTCGTGGGGTTGGGCGAAACAGAGAACGCCGGGAGCACCGGGACCGACTGCGGCCCGGTCACCCCGGTCGGCGGCTCGTACACCACCCGAAGCTGGGGCGCGTGCTCGCGGGGATTCACGTTCCAGCCGATTATCCAGCCCCGCTTGGTAACGATGTTCGAGTAGTTGAAGCCGACGAGGCCGAAGGCGACCCAGTCGCGCGACAGCGACCGCTGGATGTGCGCGGCAGCGATTGGCCCGAGGTCGAACGAGTCGACCGCCCGGGGCATGTTGCCGACGGCGCAGACTTCGCTTTCGTAGATGGCGTTGTAGAGCGCCTGGGCACCGGTCGGCACCGGGTCGGCTTCGAGGCAGGTGAAGGCGAGGCCCATTGACATCTCGAAGTAGGTGACGATGAACCGGCACCGGGCCCAGGTGACGGTGACCGAGTCCGGCATCGAGGCGAGGTCGAACCTGAACCAGCCGACCCGCTCGGTCACCTGCGGCGGGTAGAGGATGACCTCCCGCTCGACCTTGACCAGGCCGATGTCGTTCTTGCCGTACTCCGAGCCGTTGTAGGTGCAGTGGCCGGTGGCAAAGGGGCACTCGAAGGTCTCGGCGGTCTGTTCGAGGTCGGTCTCCTCCTCGGGCCGGGCCGATATCACCGCGGTAATGGTGCCGTCGCCATTGGAGTAGTGGCGCGCGCCCGGCCCGCGCAGTTCGGGTATCTCGGTGCCCGCGGCAAGGAAACCGGCCCCTTGGGGCAGGATCCCGGCTGCGGCCGCGACCGTTGCCAACGCGGCCAGGAACAATGCAAGGTGCTTCATTGCAAACCTCCGCTATTCGAGCACGACCAGCCGGGCGGACGTGGCCCGGCCGCCTGATTCCATCCTCACGAGGTAGACGCCGGCCGGGACCTTGCGCAGGTCCAGCGAAATGTCCATTGACCAGTCCTCGATGACCTGTGGCCGGGAGAACACGGTGCGGCCGGCGGCGTCCACCAGGGTCAGCCTTGCCTGGTTCGGAAAACGCTGGGACACTTCCCCATTTGCCGGAGGACCGGAAATGGGAGGAAGCGTCCCGGTTTTCCCGGTCAATCTCACAGTTCCGCCGGTCGTGGGGTTGGGCGCGATGCTGAGCCGTCGCGGCGTCGGCAGGGGTTCCTCGGCCGCCAGCCCGGTCGCCCGGTCGAGCGGGTAAAGGTACCCGAGGTCGGGCGCGCAGACGTCGTAGGCCGAGTCGGTGCTGGTGGTCCAGGTGCGCCTGAGCGAGTCGAGGTTCAAGGGTTCGGTCATCAGCAGGCTGTCGCCTGCGTCAATGCACGGGCTGTCGTAGGGCTGGCCGGCGCGGGTCGCGGACAGGTAGTGACTGCCCGCCGGGCCGGCGGCGAACCGCGGGTCGGCGCTGAGCGCGTGCGGCCCGGAACGGCATCCCCAGTAGTCGTCGGGCGCGTTGTCCCAGGCGTCGTTGTAGTCCCAGGCCGGCAGGCCGCCGGATGTGTCGCCGCGGAAACAGATGCCGCCGCCGTAGCCGTAGACCCCGGTGGCGGTGTTGCCGGCAAAGATGTTGTTCTTGACCGCGGTCGAAGACGAGTCCCGAACGCAGATTGCCCCGCCCCAGCTTATCGCCTGGTCGGCGATGTTGCCGGCAAAGGTATTGTGGGCCACATAGCCTTTCGGGTCGTTGATGTAGAGCCCGCCGCCCGACGCGGTCGCGCCCGGCAGCTCCCAGCTCCCGGCCCGGTTGGCAAGGAACACGTTGCAGAATACAACCGCGGGACCGCCCTCGATGCACAGCCCGCCGCCGTAGGCGCTGACCGCCGGTATCGGCACCGTACCCACGGTCAGTGACCGGTTCTCGCGGAACTCGTTCTGGTAGAAGACGCCCGGCCCGCGGCAGCAGGCACCCGCGCCGCGCGCGTAGCCGGACTGGGTTTCGTCGTGGAGTATCTCGTTGCCGGCGATGAGGTTGTCGTGGACCAGCGGCGCATTGACGGTGGTGTAGACGCTCAGGCCCGCGCCCTCGGCGTTGGCGACCGTGCCGATGCCGCCCGGGCACTCGATGGTGTTGCCGACGATGCGGTTGTGGCAGATTTCCGGCCCGGCGTACACCAGCCGGATGCCGGCCCCGTACCCGGGCGCGGTCACGGTGGCGACCAGCCGGCCGCCGGTGATGGTGAACCCCCTGATGAGCGTCGCGCGGGTGATTTCGGCGAAGGGCACCAGCAGCACCCGGCCCGAATCGTCGCGCGGCCGCAGGGTGGTGACTTCCGGCCCCTGCTCGCTCACCAGGCTGATGCCGTCGCGGCTCGGCCAGACCAGCCGCTCGCGATAGGTGCCCGGCTCGACCAGCACCGTGTCGCCGGCCTGGGCCGCGTCCAGCCCCTGCTGGACCGTCGGCTGCTGGGAGGGAACCCGGATGACGCCGGCCGCGGCGACCGCTGTCAGCAGGCCGGCCAGCAACAGGGCTCTCAACATCTACGAATCCTCGAGCCAGGGACCCGGGTCCGCCGCCCCGGCCCAGAGCTGCTCGAACGCCAGCCGGAAGACCATGACGAGCTTCGGGTCGTTCAGCCGGTAGACGGAGTACCGGCCGTCGCCGTCGGGCAGAACGAACACCGCCAGGTCGTCGTCCACCACCAGGATGTGGAACGGCACCTCGTCCGCCACCCGGGCCTGCTCCCCGGCCAGGACGCTGGCGACCAGCCGGCTGCGCCCGAACTCGTCCTCGACCGCCTCCCGCGCGTACACGCACCGCGCCGTCACCCCGCGCCGCAGCGCGGCCAGCTCGAGCTCGTCCGATTTCCGGGACCGGGCCCGGCTCACCGGCCCCTGCCGAGACCCGAGGACCGACAGCACCTCCCGGCGCGCCCGCCTGATCCGGCGCCGGACGTCGGCGAACGCGGCTGGGTTCGAGCTCGCAATCACCTCGATTGCCGCCGGCTTCGAGCCGGCCGGCCGGCGCGCCCGGAACCGGCGCGCCATTTCGGCCACCGCCCGGCGACTGGCGTCAAGCTGCCGGTGCCTGCCTTCGAGCGCCTGCTTGAAGGCACGGTCGGGCGCCACCGCGCTGAAGGTCTTCACCCGGCCCCGGGTGGAAGTCACCAGCCCGCGCGCCTGCAGCCGCTTGAGCGCCGCGTAGACGTGCGTCCGGTCAATCCCGGCCGGCGCGGCCAGCGCGGCCGCCGGCGCCCGGTCAAACCCGAGCAGCGCGCGGTAGACCGCGGCCTCGTGCCGGGTCAGGCCCAGGGTTTCGAGCTCGTCGGGGGAAGCCACGAGCCAGTGTAGCGGGCCCGGCCCCGGCGGTCAAGTTGTGTGTGCGGGTTGTACGTACAGCTGGCCGAAGCGGGCCGCTCAGGGCCCGGCCCGCGCTATCTTGCCGACCTTGCGGAACCCCTCGGCCGTGACCGTGACGAGGTAGACGCCCGATGCGAGCTCGCGGCCGGCGGCGTTGCGGCCGTCCCATTCGACGAACCGGTCGCTCACGTCGGTCCATTCGCGCACCAGGGTGCTGGACAGGGTGTAGACCCGGACCCGGGCCCGCTCGCCCGCCGGGAAGTCGAGCCAGAGCTGGCACGGGCCGTCGAACGGCGCCGGCCGGGTGTAGGGCTCGGCGTAGGACTCGACGTCCAACGCGGTGTAGAACTGGCTGGCCATCGAGACGTTGCCGAATGAGTCACGGGCGGTGAGAAAGAAATGCGGGTTGCCGTGCGGCCGGTTGAACAGGTAAAAGCTGGTGTCCGGGGTCGCGCAAACCACGGCCCGGTGACCGCTGAACCGGTAGACCGCGATGTCGTCCAGGAACACGCCGGCCAGGCTCTGCCCCGCGTCGGTGACATAGCGGAACCTCAACCTGAGCGACTGGGACGCGGGCAGCGGGTAGCGCCGCTCCTGCCAGGACGGCTGCGAGCCGTAGAACGAGTCGAGCGGAAACCACTGCCAGCCCGGCGCGCCGTGCGACCATTCGATGTAGCAGGCGTCGCGCTCGATGTTGCCGGCCGAGTCCGCGCTCTCCTCGGTGTCGAACCAGGTGTAGCAGGACAGTAGCCCGCCCTCGGGCAGGGCGATGCCGTTGACCAGTTCGAGCCGGCTGTCGAGGTTCGGGCCGGCGCCGGAGAAAAATGAATGACCGCCCGAGCGAGCGCGCTGGTCGCTCGCGGTCCAACCGATGGCGCTCCACTCGCCCAGGTCCTCGCAGTTGTCACTGAACCGCTCGCGCACCGATTCGGCCTCGAACAGGTCGTAGGAAACCGGCGCGAGGTCGAAGCAGCGGTTCCAGCACAGGGTGATGTCGCCCCGACCGCCGAGCCGGTGCGAGGCGATTGCCGGCTGCTCCGGTTTGACTTCGTCCGCGCCGAAGAAGCAGTTGAGGAACTGAGGCCACGGCACCGAGTCGGCAAACGAGAGGCCGCGGTAGTCGCCGGCCCGGGCCTTGAAGGCGAGGTAGTTGTCCGGGAACCAGCCCGCCATCCCGCGCGCCGAGGCCAGCGCGCCCGCGGCCCGGTTGGCCGCCACCATCGGCACGAAGGCCGCGCGCAGCGCGCCGGTGCCGGCAGAGGGCCCCAGCTCCCAGAGATGGATATAGTCGATGTTGTCGTCGGCCCGGCACGGCTGCTGGCCGGATACTGCGTTGAAAGTCTGGACCCGGTCGCGCGCGGACAACAGTTCCGGGTCGCCCGGGTTCACCGAGTCGGCCAGGGTCGCGCGCAGCACCGGCAGCGCCCGTCCGAGCTGGGCCAGCTCCAGCGCCGACAGGCAGACGTCCTCGCCCGGGTACTCGTCGATGTACGCCCCGCAGATTTGCGGCAGCAGCTCGCGGGCGGTCGAGGTCGGCCGGGCGACGAACGGTTCGAGCACCTCGTCGTAGGGCCAACCGCCCCACGGCACCAGCCCCTCGGACGCCAGCAGGTAGTCGCAGCAGCCCAGCGCCTCGACCGACACCTCGACCATCCCCATCAGGCAGGCGTCGAACCCGAGGATTTCCAGCCGCCCGCCGAGCACGTCGCGGATGCGCTCCAGAGCCGCGCGCAGTTCGCCCCCGGCCACGCTCATCGTGCTGTTGTGCGACTCGTCGATGAACAGGGTCCGCGCCTCGCGATACTCGTCGGTCCAGCCGTTGCCGTGGTCCCAGAGGATGAAGAAGTAGCGGTCGGCCCGGTGGTTCCGCGCCAGGTAGGAGGCAAACTCGCGCAGGGTGGCGGTGTCGGCCATGTCCACCTCGCCCAGCTCGCCCAGCGGCTCGAGTCGGTCCTTGTGCACGAGGTAGCGCCGGCACTCGGGATGCGAGTCGCGCGCCGCGTTGTCCACCTGGACCACGACGTTGACCTCGCTGGTCGAGCCGATCTCCATCATCTCGGCGAGGTCCACGTAGGCCTGGTCGTTCAGGCCGTTGTCCGCGCAGAGGTAAATCCCGATCGTCCACTGGGCCGCGGCGGCCGGCAGCGCCAGCAAACCGGCCAGCAGGAACAGGGAGAGCCGCATCTTGCCCAAGGTGATAACCGCGAAACCGGCCCCAGTCAAGCCCGGCATCAATGGATGATGCAGACCTTGCCCGCGAACTCGCCCGCGTCCGAGTCCACCTTGAAGACGTAGACCCCGGGCGCGACGAGCTGGCGATGGTCGTTCATCAGGTCCCAGCCCTCGGTGCCGCCCTC
>JAFGQF010000094.1 GCA_016935775.1 Caldifarciminota bacterium | reverse complement strand
GTCTCGACCGGGTTTCATCTCGACTTCAGCGTGCGGCGGGCGGGCAAGCCGGTGGACCCGCTCGAGGTGTTGCCGTCCGGGTTTCGCCGGGTCCCGGCCGCGGCGATGACGGCTTTCCTGGCCGCACAGGAAAGCCTTGCGACGCTGGTTCGGTTCGCGTTCAGGGCAACGGACGGAACAAACGGTGACTGAGACAACTGAAGCCGTGGGCCTGCCAGAATGCGGCAGCCGCGGCATTGAAGTCGTAGACCGAGAGCTGGACCTCGACCGCGCCGTGGAGCGCGGCCCAGTCGCAGGCAGCCCGGAACAGCGCGGTTGCGACACCTTGGCGTCGGCGGTCGGGCCGGACGACGACGCCCCGGATTCTCAGGAACCGGCGCGGCCGCTTGATGGGGATGTCCGGGGTCGTATCAAGCCCGGCGTTGATGAGGCCGACGACGTCGCCCGCCGACTCGGCAACGTGCAGGAAGGTGTTCTCATCGCGGATGAGCGACTCGACGTACTCACGAGAGCGGTTTGGACCTTCGGGCTTCCTGAACCGGTTCGGAAGGTGCTCGCGGTGGAGCGAGTCCATCACTTCGGCCAGTTCGTTGATAGCGGCGAGGTCTTCGATCCGGGCAGGACGAAGCGAGTATTGGTCAGGCATCGCAGCAGAGTAGCAGCCGGCCGGCGCTGGTCAAGCATGGAGGACGACAATGGGCAATAACCCGGTGGTATGTTGGGAGCTGGCCTCGCACGACCAGGAGAGGTCGGCCGAGTTCTTCCGAAAGGTGTTCGGCTGGGAGGTCGTCTTCGACGAGCAGCTGGGATTCTACCGGGCGAACCCGCCGGCCGGTTCAAACCCGGCACAAGGGTACATCTTCACCCTGAGACGCGCCAAGCTGCCGTTCGTGGCCGTCTACATCGCTGTGGACGACATCCACGCCAAGGCCAGGCAGGTGGAGGAGTGCGGTGGTCATATTGTGCTCGGGCCCGAGGAGCCGGTGCCGGGGTCGCTGGTCTGTCTCTTTAACGAGCCGTCCGGGGTCTGTTTCGCGATGGTCCAGGAGAAGCGTTCCGGCTAGATGCCACTTCGTCCGGCGTTGACAGCACCGTTTGCGGCCGGGTACCATCTAATGTAGTTGGATGGCACCAAGGACCTGAATGACAGGAGCGCGAATGAGAATGATGACGGCAGTGGCTTTGCTGGCGGCCGGGTCGGTGGTATTTGCCGGCGAGAGTTTTTTGGTCAGGGTGGACCGTTCTTTCGCACCAGACCCCGCCGGGCTGGCCGGAGAGGGTTTCGAGGTGGTGGCCGAGTTGGAGGAGGCGACTTTGGTGCGGGCCGGGGTTGCGGAGCTGGACCGCCTGGAGGCCGAGTTCGGGGCGGTGGTGCTGGACCGCGACCCGGAGAGCCGGCTGTACCTGTACGCGATGCCGCGGGGCGGTTTTCCGCCGGCGCGTTTGGCCGAGTTCGGCCGGGTGTTGTTCGAGGACGCCGGCAACGTGCTGCTGGCGACGTCCGAGGACCGGGTGCTGGAGATGAACCGCCTGCCGGTCGAGCTGGCGCGAATCCGGATGCGGCCGCTGGTGTTCGACCGGCTGGATGGCGGGCCGCCACCGCTGCCGGCGGTGGGCGATTCGCTGGTCTGGGACCTGGTTGGCGCGGTGAGCCAGGACTCGGTGCTCGGGACAATCCAGCGGCTTGAGGATTTCGTGACGCGCTATTCTACTCACGATTCGTGTTTCGCCGCGGTCGAGTGGGTGCGCGCCAGGTTCGAGGAGTACGGCTGCGACACGACGTACCTGTTCCCTTTCCGCAACGGTTACGCGCCGAACGCGGTGGGCATTCGCCGGGGCACGGTGAACCCGCAGCGCATCTATGTCATCGGCGGCCACACCGACGCGACCTCGAACCAGGTGCCGAACCGGTGCCCGGGGTCGGACGACAACGCGTCGGGCACGACCGCGGTGCTGGAGGCGGCCAGGGTGTTCCAGGGCGTGGAGTTCGAGAACACGGTGATGTTCATCGGGTTCGCGGGCGAGGAGCAGGGGCTTTACGGGTCGGACAGTTTCGCCGAGTTCTGTCACCGGCGCGGGGATTCGATCAAGGCGATGCTGAACTTCGACATGATTTCCTACGGCCGGGAGAGCCGGGATTCGCTGGACGTGATCGGCAAGTCTTCGAACCCGGCCTGCGGCTGGCTGGTGGACCATTACATCGCCCAGGCGGACACGTTCACGACCCTGAAGACCAAGCGGAGCGTGAGCAGTTACATCCAGCCAAACTCCGATCACTACTCGTTCATCGCGCGCGGCTACCCGGCGCTGATGGGCATCGAGCGCGATTTCACGCCCAAGTACCACACCATCGGCGACACCATCGGCCCGCTCTACTACGTGAACTGCGGGACCAACAACTGGCCGATGGCGACCGAGGCGACCCGGGCGGCGGTGGCGAGCATCGCCAAGCTGGCCGGCGCGTACCAGCCGACCGGGGTTGAGGAGAGCCCGGCGCGGGGCCCGGCGCGCATCACCGGGGTCGAGCCCGCCATCGGGCGCGGGCCGTTCGTCCTGCGGTTGTCGCGGCCGGCCGGCCCGGCGGCCCGGCTGGAGGTTTTCGACGCGACCGGCCGAAGCGTGCGCGAGCTGGCCGCGGCCGGTTTGCGCTCGGTGACCTGGGACGGCACCGACGGCGGCGGCCTGGCGCTGGCTCCCGGCATCTACCTGTTGCGGCTGGCCGACGGTGCCGGCTCGGCCACGGCCAAGGCGGTGCTCAGCTTCTAGCCGGCCGACGACAGTCACATCGCCCCGCGGGCTGTTGACAGCCGGCGGGGCGGCGCTAGTCTGGTCACGGTGAGCGGGCGCATCCAGACCGGGCCTGGCCGGCATCTTGCCGGCGCCGTCGTCTTGCTGGCGGCCCTGGCCGCGTCCGCACCGGCAATCCAGCCGACGGCCGGGGACCGGGTGTTGTTCGACGGCCGTTACGAGCTCGGGCTGGGGACGTGGACCGGCGAGTTCTTTGTGCCGGCCGGCACCCGGGTTACGGGCCTCTACCTGGGCGTCGCCGAACTGGAGTCGTTCCGCGTGCGCTTGAACGGCCGCGAGGTGTTCGAGGCCGAAGTGGGTGTGAGTTCCCGGGCAATCTACCGCACCATCGACCTGTCGCGTTCGGTCAAGCGGTTGCGGCCGGGCACCAACCGGCTCGAGGTGCGCGCGCTGGAGCCGGCCGACAGCTTCGCCTTGCGGTTCTGGACCAGCCCGAGGGCGTGGTTTCTCGGTTCACTGCACAGCCACACCACCTACTCGGACGGGGTCCTGTCGGTCCACGAACTGCTGGACTGGGTCGAGCGCGAGGGCGCAGATTTCTTCGCGATCACCGACCACAACACGCTGGCGCACCAGCTCGACACCGCGTTCCACCCGGTGGGAGGGCTCGTGCCGATGGGTGGGGTGGAGTGGACGACCGACTCAGGGCACGCCAACCTGCTCGGCGTCCTGGGCCAGGAGCATTTCACCTGGGGCGGGCCGATTGCGGCGATGATTGACGACGCGAGCTTTCGGGGCGGGCTGGTGGTGGTCAATCACCCGCGGGCTTTTCCCTGGGAGTGGCAGCGCTACCCGGCGTGGGACGAGGGGCTCGACGCAATCGAGCTCTTGAACGGGCGGACCGGGTTCGCTCCCGGCGGTCTTGACAACAGCCAGGCGGCGATTGACTGGTGGCAGCAGTTGCTGACCGGCGGGCGCGCGGTTGCCGCCACCGCCAACTCGGATTTCCATAACCCGCCCGAGCACCCGCTGCGGCCCTGCAGTCGCATCCTGGCGGGCGCGGTTCATCCCGATTCCATCCTCGCGGCGGTCAAGCAGGGCCGGGTGATGGCCTGCGACCGGCACGACCGCAGCAAGCTCCACGTCTACGCCGACACCGACGCTGACGGCTGCTGGGACGTCCAGGCCGGCGACCACGCCACGCTCGACGGCCCGGCCCGGCCGGTGCGCTTCCGGGTCGAGGCCGAGGAGGCCGGGCCCGGAGACCACCTGTGCCTGTACCGGCGAACCGGGCTGTTCTGCGAGCTCGCGGTGAGCGCGGGCGGCGATACCTGCCGGGAGTGGGTCGAGTGGCTCGGGGCCGCGGACACCGATTTCGTCCGCGCCGAGCTGCGCCGCGGCGGCACCAGACCCGGCATCTGTGCCAACCCGGTTTACGTGAACTACCCCGGCTACGAGCTCGGGCCGGTCCGGCTCGAGACCGAGTTCGTGTCCGGGCTCGAGGACCGGCTGGGCTGGCAGTCGGAGACGCTCCGCTTCCGACTGGTCAATCACTCCGGGGTCAGTCCGCACCGGTTCGGGCTGGTCGTCGCGTTCGACACCGCGACCTGGCGAATCGGCGCGTGGCAGGCGTCCGGCCCGGGCGTCGGCCGCGTCGGCCGGCTGCAACCGGCGGGTCGGTACCGGGTGCTGGAATGGCAGGGCGGCTACGAGTGGGGCAACCGGCTGCGGCCGGGCAGCTGCTTTGACTACTGGGTCGTGGTCGCGGCCAGGCCGTACGAACCCGGCATCGGCCAGGTGCTGTTTCGCTCCTGGGCCGACGACCGGCTGCAGGCAGTCGCCGAGGACCCGTCCTCGGGCGAGCCCGGGCTTCTGGGCTTTCGCTGGCGGCGCGAGGACGTGCGGCTCGCGCCGCGCGACGGCGGCACGGAGCCGGGCGGCGGCGAGCTGCCGTCCGCGACCGTGGTCCAGGACCGGGCCGATGCCCAGCTGTCGGCGAATGACCGGCCGTGCCGGCTGACCGTCTATGACGGCGCGGGCCGGTCGGTGCTGGACGCCGGTTTCCCGGCCGGGGTGCCGGCCGGCTGGCGGTTGTGCGACGCCGCCGGCTCGCGGCTCGCGACCGGGATTTACTTCCTCCGGGTGAGCGACGAGGAGCAAACCGAGGTGCGGCGACTGCTGGTGGTACGCTAGCGTGCCGGGGTTGCAGCCGGTGACGAACGCCGATAGAATAGCCGATTGATGAAGACTCGCGCCGGAGTGCTCCTCCTGCTGGCGGCGGCCACCCTGCCCGCCGTCGAGGTGACGGTCGCGAGCGTGCCGGACGGCGCGACGTTCGTCGCCGGCGACGGCACGGCCATCGGGTTGCTTGGCATCAGCGCGCCTAGGCTGTTCGAGCCGGGCGGCGACGTCAGCCGCGACGTACTCGAGAAGCACCTGCGCGGCCGAAAAGTAAGGCTGGAGGAGGACGCGGTGGCCGAGGATTCGCTCGGCCGGCCGCTGCGCTGGGTGTTCTGTTCCGACACGCTGGTGAACGCGCTGGTCGTGCGCAAGGGGTTCGCGGCAGCCGCCTTGCCCGAGCTAGACGTGATGCTGCACTACGGCGACAGCCTCTTGAAGCTCGAGCGCACCGCGGCCCGGATCGGCAAGGGGCTCTGGCCTTTCGACGTCTTCCCGCCGCCGTCGTTCCGCGGGCCGGACGAGTATCTTTCGGATACCGCTGGTTCGGACCCGTGGATCGAGACGGTGTCGTGGGACGAGACCGACAATTACTACGGACGGCTGGTTCGGGTGGTCGGCACGGTGGTGGCGACCTACCGGTCGGACAAGGTGTTCATAATGAATTTCCACCAGGACTACCGAAGGCACTTCAAGGCGGTGGTCTTCTCCGGCGACCTGCCCAAGTTCCCGCCCTACCCCGAGGACCACTACAAGCGGCGAGTGGTGCGCGTCACCGGGTTGGTAAAGGAATACCAGGGCGCGGCCGAGATGATTCTCACCGACCCCGGGCAGATCGAGATTCTCGAGTAGCCGGTTCGGATTGACACTGGCGGGCGGCTGCGGCCGCCCGTTTTCTCGTCGCATCGTCCGGGCCTGCTCCAAGTGCGGCAGACAGATGAGACAGGCTAATTCTTTCCTGTTCAACAGCTTGCGGCGATCCGCGGGTTCAGTCGGGGCGGCGGCTGTCTCATCGGGTGAGAGACAGCGAGCGCGGTCGTGCCCTGGCCGGCGGGTAAAATCCTGAAAACAGGCAAGTTGTGCGCGTGCCAGCCGGCCGGCACGGCGCGTGCATATGGATGGTCATGCGATGCATTACTCAGCGGGAACCTGGGACCGCCGCCGGCTACGCACTGCTCGCGGTGCTGATTACCGGGCTGGTGCTGGCGGTCTGGGCGGTCCTGGTGGTGCACGTCGTCCGGGTGCCGGTGGACGCGACTCGCCCGGGGTTCAACATCGAGGACGCGGTCGACGGGTGCGGCATCCCGGCCCTGGCCGGAACGCCGGGCCGGGATGCCGGTTTCGGGGAGTTGCCGGAAGCGAAAGGGGGACAAGATGTTTGACAAGCTGTTCAACCTGCTGGTCGTGGTGTTGATCGGCGGGGTTGTCGTGATCGGCTCGCTCGCCATCTCCCGGTTCTGCGAAGAGGAACTGGCGAAGATGGTCCCGGTTGTCGACCCGCAGGCGGTCGAGATGTACCCTGAAGAGATGCAGGCCGCGCGGGCGACGGTTCGCGCCGGCGAAATGAAAGGAGCGCAGTGATGACACCGTTCGTCAGGATTGTCTACTTCGAGTTCGAGCCTGGTTGTGGCGGCGGGGCGCCGGTTTCGGAACGCGACCGGGAGCGCCGGCGGGATGGCAGGGGCAAGTCCGCGCCGGCCACGGTCTGCCTGCCGGTCGACGGCCGCGCGGAAGGCCCGGGACTGGCGACGCTGGTCCGGTTGGGGCAGGACTGGCAGTGACGGCTTGCCGGGGACACGGCCGCGGGCAGGCGCGGCCGTGTCCGCCGTTCGACTGAGCCCGGGCCGGGCTGTTGATTTCCCCGGCCCGGCGGCTACAATTCTCTCGTTGCTCAAGACCAGGAGTTCCAACCGATGAAGCTCTTTTCACTGCTGTTGCTCGTGCCCGCGCTGCTGGCCGCGGACGAGGTCACGCGGGTCGTCAAGGTGAACGACGGCGATACTTTCCTGACTTCGGACAGCCAGAGCGTCCGGATGCTCGGCATCGACGCGGCCGAGAGCTACCAGCCGGGCGGCGACGTCGTCACCGAGATGCTGGACAAGTACATCATGGGCCGCGAGGTGAGGCTCGAGCGCGACCGCAGCGACACCGACCACTTCGGCCGGCTGCTGCGTTGGGTCTGGGTCGGCGACACCTGCGTCAACCTGCTGCTGGTCCAGCGCGGCTACGCGCCGGTGCGGCTCTACCAGGACAGCCTGAAATACCAGGACACGCTGAGGATGCTCGAGGAAGAGGCGGCGCGGGTCGGGCGGGGTCTCTGGTCGTTCAACGTCTACACGCCGCCGAGCGTGCAGATAATGAAGGACCGGCTGGCGCGCGAGAACCCGGCGGGCGACTCGGGCGTGATATCGTGGGTGAACGCCGACGAGCACATGGGCGAGCTGGCCGTGGTCGAGGGTACGGTGGTCCGCACTTACCAGTCGGACAAGGTGCTGTTCATCAACTTCGCCGAGGACTACCGCAACACCTTCTCGGTGGCGATATTCGTCACCGACCTCGGCCGCTTCCCGGAGAACGCCAAGGAGCACTACCTGAACAAGAGAGTGCGTGTTACCGGGCTCATCAAGGAGTACCGGGGCGCGCCCGAGATGATCATCAACGACCCGGAGCAGATCGAAGTAATCGAGTAACACCGAGCAGGAGCGCGGCCCGGTGCCAGGCACGACTACCCCGACCCCGAACCGGAAACCCCGCCGCCCGCCGTCCGCGGCCGTCACCGCGCTGGTCGTGGTCGTCGCGGTGGCGGCGGTCGTCGTGCTGCTGCGCTGGGGACTGAAGGCGCGGCGGCGCCCGGTCTGCGGCCCGGAGCTGCCCTGCGCGGAGTCGCTCTTCTGCGGCGGCAACACGATGCGCCAGGGCGAGCTGTTCCACACGATGCTCGGCCGGCTCGACCTGCCGGCGGCGCGGGTCAACCAGGCTTACGCCGCCCTGCAGAAGACCGACTTCAACTTTCGCAGGCTCAGGCCGGGCGATTCGGTGACGGTTTTCTACCGCGGGCTCGAACTCGAGGCCATCAACTGGCACAAGGACCTGGCCCTGGGCTACGAGGTCCGGTTTGACTCATCGGGCGCGACGGCGGAGAAGCGCGAGGCCGAGGTTGACACGTCCCGGGCCGTGGTCTGCGGCACGCTCAAGGAGTCCATCTGGCATTCGCTGGTCGCGCTGGGCGAACAGCCGTGGCTGGTGATGACGTTCACCGACATCCTGCGCTATGACGTGGACTTCTTTACCGAGTCCAACGACGGCGACAGCTTCGAGCTCATCGTTGACAAGCTGTCGGTGGGCGGTGAGTTCTACCGCTACGGCCGGGTGCACGCGGCCCACTATCGCGGCCGGGCCAGCAACACCTGGGGGTTCTTCTACCAGGACCCGCGCGGCCACTGGGACTACTACAACGAGAAGGGGCAGAGCCTGCGCAAGACCGTGCTCCGCAGCCCGCTCGAATTCCGCAAGGTCACCTCCCACTTCGGGATGCGGTTCCACCCGATTCACCGGGTCTACCGCCAGCACGCGGGAGTGGACTACGGCGCGCCATCGGGCACGCCGGTGAGCTGCATCGCCGACGGCTCAATCGAGTTCGCGGGCTGGCGCGGCGGCTACGGCCGGCTGGT
>JAFGQF010000093.1 GCA_016935775.1 Caldifarciminota bacterium | reverse complement strand
CTGCCCCGCGGCTCTGTGGTTGTCCGCCTGGCGTCCTCGGCGTCTTTGTCGCCCGGAGAACGGCGGCGGCGGGTTGCCCCGCCGCCGTTCAGTGTCGAGCTTGCCGGCTACCGCTTCTTGATCGCGATGACGACCGGTCGGGTCACGAGTTCGACCCCGCCGCCGGGCGGCACGCCTTTGAGGTTGACGAGGTAGATACCGGGCGGGAGGGGCCGCATCAGCTTGTCGGTGCCGTCCCAGAGGAGCGCGTGGGCCCCGCCCTGCGCCTCGGTCAGGAGGGTCTTGACCGTGCGGCCTTCGAGGTCGAGGATACCGAGGTCGAGCCGATAGCCCTGGGGCGCGTTGACCCAGATGTTGGCGAGCTGGAGTTCGGCCGGCGAGAAGGTGGCGGGCACGATCGAGTCGATCACCAGCCGCGGGGACGGCGGGTATGAGCCCGAGGCGTCCGCGACGTCGGCGTTCATCCGCGGCAGGATTTGATACCCGGTGTTGTAGGGTTCCTGGTAGTCGTACTGGCCGACGACGCCGGTGACCACAATGCGCTTGCCGCGGGTTATCCAGGTGACGTTGACGCCCGAGTTTTCGTTCACCCGGACGGTGATGCCGGCCGAGCCGTTCTTAATGGTGATGTTGTAGCCGCCGCCCGAGGCGACCGGCGGTTCGACGACGTCGCCGGTGACGGTGATGAGGTCGGATTCCATCCCCTCGGTGAGCGGCAGGTTGTGGGCAAGGACGCGCGGCACGACCGGGACGGCGTTAGTGTCGGTGACGAACATCGTGCCGCCGGCGATTTCGGTGAGGCCGTTATACTCGGTGACCGTGCCGAGGACTTCCCACTCGATGCCGAGCGAGTCGAGCAGCGCCTCTGTCCCCGACGGGTAGGAGCAGCCGTAGACGTTGACGCCCTGGGTTTCGTCCTCGATGTAGAGGCTCTTGTTCGAGCCAACGGTGAAGGCCGAGGCCGGACCGGTGACGCGGCCGCGCACCCGGACCAGCGAGTCGAGCCGCTTGGGGGTGACGCCGTCCGGACCCGGCTCCTGGACCCGCTCGATGGTCGAGAGCCCGATGTCGCCGGCCGAGCGCGAGAAGTCGGTGCGGAACCGGGGCGTGAACTGGTAGCCCGCAAGCGGCAGGGTCGAGTCGGTGTACTGGCTCTTGATGCCGACGACCGAGAAGGTGTCGGGCGCGAGGATGGGCCGCAGGCCCGGCACGTCGGTACCGGCGTGGACCCGCATCACGCAGTTGCCCGAGGCGTCCTCGAGCTGGTAGTTCTCGTTGCCGGCCAGTTCCTCGGCCAGGGTCCTCACCCCGACCAGCCGGACCAACTCGCCCTCGTGGGCCTCCTGGTTGATCTCGTCGCAGGTGAGCACCACCGGCTCGGGTACCGGCCGGCCCTGGGCCAGGACGTTGACCGAGGCGCCGGACAGCTCGGTCTTGCCCCGGTACCAGTCCACTTCGCCGGTGACCTCGACCGAGTCGCCGAGTTCGAGCGGCACCAGCGTCCAGTCGAAAACGTTGACCCCGCCCGAGTTGTCCTGGACGTAAACGTCGAGGTACTCGGAGTTGAAGATACCCGAGGGCATTATTACCGTGCCGGTGACGGTGACCGACTGGCCGAGCCGGTCCGGGATGCCGTTTGCGTCCTCGTCCTTGATGGCCTCGGCGATGGGCATGTATTCGACCCCGGCCCCGAGGTCGGACGCCATCCGCGGCATCACCTGGTAGCCGCCGAAGTGCGGGGCCGAGGGCTTGTACTGGCTGACCACCGCGACGAGGTCCACCGAGTCGTCCGGGATGGTCATCCCGACGAGCTGGCCCGCGTCCTTGTCAATGCGCAGGGCCGCGGTGCGGCCCGCGCCGTCGCGGATGGTGTAGTTCTGGTCGCCGGCGAACCGCTCGCCCGGCGCGTGGTCGATCCACGTCCTGGGGAACATCGCCAGCCAGCCTTCGTTCTCGACATAGCCGGCCGCGGTGTCGACGTCGTCAATCCAGCCGAGGTCGCGCTCGAGCGGCGCCGGGGCGCCGGCCGCGCCGTGGTTGGTGAGGCTCGCTATCGGGTCGATTTCGGTGAGGCCGTAGTAGAGCTTGACCGTGCCGGTCACGGTGATGCTGTCGCCGATGAGAAGGTCCTGGCACTGGCTGCCGTACAGCGCGACGCCGCCGGTCGCGTCCTGGACAAAGGCCGGGCCCCAGCCGCCGAAGTGCGTCGCCTCGGAGACGACGCCGGTGACGGTCACCGACTGGCCCTCGAGCAGCGGCTTGCCCTGGCTGTCGTTCTGGCGCACCTCGCGTATCGGCCGGACCTGTGCCGCGGCCAGCGCCACGAGCCCGAGCACCAGCACCACCGCCATCACCCGCCTGCGGTTGGTCATCGGGACCTGGTTGTTCGTCATTCGACATTCGTCATTCGTCATTTTCCTAGTTCCTTGTTGACTTCGACTGCGGCCTGGTCGAGCGCGGCCCGGGCCGGCTGCTCGCCGCGCATCACGCGCTCGAGCGCCTCGCCCAGTATCTTGCGGCCGTTGAACCACTGCTCGGTCTTGGGCTCGAACGACATCCGGTCGAGCTGGCCGAGCGCGTCGGCCAGCCCGGGAATCTCCGCGATGCGCGCGGCGTACTGCGGCACCTGCCGCGAACTCCGGCGGCACGGCACGTAGCTGGTCCGCACCGCCCATTCGGCCTGGCTTTCGGGCGTGGTGAACCACTTGATGAACCGCCAGCAGGCCGCGGCCTGTTCCGGGGTCCCGGCACGGAACACGCCGATGTTGGTGCCGAAACTCAGGACGTCCTGGTTGCCGTCCCAGGT
>JAFGQF010000002.1 GCA_016935775.1 Caldifarciminota bacterium | reverse complement strand
CTGCGGGTGGTGCTCGACACGAAGCTGCGGACCCCGCCTCGGGCGCGGCTGTTCCGTTCCCGCTCGCCGGTGCTGGTCCTGACCTGCTGCCGGGACCGCGCCCGGGCAGACGCGCTGGCGCGCGCCGGCGCGGAGGTCGTCCGCGTCCCGGGCGACCGACAGGGCCACGTCGGCTGGCCCGGGGTGCTGGCCGAGTTGTACCGGCGACAGGTCCAGTCGTTGCTGATCGAGGGCGGCGCCGAGACCGCGGCGAGCGCGCTCGACGCCGGGGTGGTCGACAAGCTGTGCGTCTTCCACGCGCCGATGGTGCTGGGTCCGGGCCGGTTGTTCAGCGCGGGCATCCGGCCGCGCAGGCTCGCCCGGGCCGTCCGGCTGCGCGATGTCGGGCACGAAGTGCTGGGTGACGACGTGATGACCGCGGGCTACGTCGTGAGGGCAGGCTGATGTTCACCGGGCTGGTCGAGGAAGTAGGACGGGTTCGTGCCGCGAGGACCGAGTCGGGCAACCGTCTGTTCGACATCGAGGCGAAGCTGGCCGCGGGAGTGGCGGTCGGCGACAGCGTCGCGGTCGAGGGCTGCTGCCTGACGGTCGTGAAGCGGGACGAGCGCCTGTTTCGGGTCGAGGCGGTCAGGGCGACCGTCAAGGCGACCACGCTGGGCGAACTGCGGTCCGGGACCGAGGTCAACCTGGAACGGGCCCTGGCGGTCGGCGACCGGTTCGGCGGCCACTTCGTGCAGGGGCACGTTGACGAGGTGGCGACCGTCCGGCGCGTGGACCGGGAAGCCGGTCACTGGCGGCTGCGGGTCCGCGTCGAGCCCGGGAACGAGCGACTGCTGGTCGAGCGGGGTTCGGTCTGCGTCAACGGCGTCAGTCTGACCATCGCCGGGCTGGGTTCCCGCGAGCTCGAGGCCAGCATTATTCCCCATACCTGGGAGAACACGACGCTGAAGCGACTGCGCGCCGGCGACCGGGTCAACGTCGAGCACGACCTGCTGGTCAAGGCGGTGGGCCGGTTGTTCAACAGCCGGGCCGGACAAGGCCCGGTTTGACCGGTCGGGGTTTCAACCCTACAATCCCGGGCGATGAACCTGAAGTTCGTGCGCGACAACCCGGACGAAGCGCGCCGCGTCCTGGAGCTGCGGCGGTGCAAGGTCGACCTTGATCGGATACTCGCCCTGGACGATGAGCGACGCGCGCTCGTCAAGGAACGTGACGAACGGCGGCACGAGCAAAAGGAGCTGTCCCTAAAGGTGTCCGTGGCCAAGCGGGCGGGGGAGCAGTGCGACGAGCTGGTGACCAAGGCGCGGGAGCTGTCCGACAAGGTGAAGGAACTGGAGACGCGGTTGGCCGCGGTCGAGGCGGAACAGGAAGCACTGGCCCGGATGTTGCCCAACACGGTCCACCCGTCGGTGACCGCGGAGGAGGAAGTCGTCGCCGAGCACGGGCAGAAGCCCGAGTTCGGGTTCAAGCCCCTGGCCCACTGGGACCTGGGAGAGGCGCTCGACATCCTCGACTTCAAGACCTCGGCGGCCCTGGCCGGTTCCCGGTTCGTGGTTTTCAAGGGCGCGGGCGCGGCATTACAGCGGGCGCTCATCGCCTTCTTCCTGGACCGGGCGCGCCGGAACGGCTATACCGAGGTCGGCGTGCCGGTGCTGGCCAACCCGGAATGCCTCGAGGGCGCGGGCCAGCTGCCGCACATGGAGGGCGAGATGTACGCGCTGCGCGACGACCCGCTCTGCCTGATTCCCACCTCGGAGACGATGCTGGCCAACCTGCACCGCAAGCAGTCGCTCGACGAGTCCGAGCTGCCGAAGAAGTACGTCGCCTACACGCTCTGCTTCCGGCGCGAGGCCGGGTCATACGGCAAGGACGTGCGCGGGATGGTGCGCATCCACCAGTTCGACAAGGTCGAGCTGTTCCGCTACACGCGACCCGAGGATTCCTACGCCGCGCTCGAGGAGATGCGGGCCGAGGCCGAGGCCCTGGTCCGGGAACTGGGCATCCCGTACCGGACCAAGCGGCTGGCGGCCTGGGACATTGCCTACCAGTCGGCCAAGACCTATGACATCGAGGCGTGGGCCGGCGGCGCGGGGCAGTGGCTGGAGATATCGTCGATTTCCAACTGCGAGGACTACCAGATGCGCCGGACCGCTACCCGGCTCAGGACCGCGTCGGGCACCGGGTACCCGCACGCGCTCAACGGTTCGGCCCTGGCCCTGCCGCGCACCTATGTCGCCCTGATCGAGAACAACCAGCAGCAGGACGGCACGATCCTGGTTCCCGAAGCGCTCCGACCCTATCTCGGCGGGCTCGAGCGCATCGGCTAGCTCCTACAACCGGAACCGCTCGGGCAGGAAGTCGGACAGCCGCGCGTGGCGCGTCGCGCCCCGGTTGGCGAGGATGACTTCCGGGTTCCCGCCGAACTCGGCAATCACCTGCAGGCAGGCGCCGCAGGGCGGGGTTAGCGAGTCGGTGTCGGTGTACACGAGCACCGCCTTCACGGCCTTCGCACCGGAACAGACCGCGCGGCTGATAGCGGCGCGCTCGGCGCAGATGGTAAGGCTGTAGGATGAGTTCTCGACATTGCAGCCCGGGTGGATGCGGCCGCGCTCGTCGAGCACCGCGGCGCCGACCCGGAAGTCCGAATACGGCGCGTACGCGCGCACGGCGGCGCGGCGGGCCACCGCGAGCATCTTCTTGGTGACAAGCTTGTTCATCGTGGTCTCCCTTGGAGTGCGGCAGCCCAGCTGCCGCTTTGTCCTCTCCTAGTAGTCATCCGGGACATCAATGCGGTCATACCTGAAGCCGATTACCATCCGGTGGAACGAGGAAGTGGCCTCGCGTTCGAACCAGCCAGCCGAGCACCAAGGGTAGTCGGCAGCGCGCGCGACCGCGCGGTGGTGAACCGGGTTGTTGTGCACGTAGTTGAGCCGAGCGTAGTAGCTCCTGGGGAATGTGATGTGCGAGTCCCAGTACTGGAACCAGACCTTGCGGCCCGGCGTCTGGTCGGCGCGGTTCGCCTCGACGGCGGTCCGGGCGTGCAGCGCCCGGATGAACGCAGGCAGGCTGTCGGCGTCTGGTTGCTTCGTGGCGATGAAGTGGTAATGGTTGGCCAGTATAGCCCAGGCCTGCAGGTTCCACGAGTACCGCTCGGCTAGCTCAAACAGCATCGACTGCAGTGCGTCACGCCGCTCCGGCGAGGCGAAAAGAGGAACCCGTTGGTATGTGCCGGCCGTGACCATGTAGGCGCCGGTCGCCGCGAGCCGGTGCTCAGGTGCGTGGTGCCACATTTCGTCCGAGCGGAAGGAAAAGCGGCAGCCCTGCTGCCGCACTCCACATCACCGGATGTCCTCGAGGAAGCTGGTGCCGTGCGGGGTCGGTTTGACCCCGAGGAAGTCGGCCGCGGTCTGGCCGAGGTCGGCGAATGTCGAGCGGGTGCCGAGGTCCACGCCGGCCCGGATGCCCGGGCCGAAGCAGAGCAGGGGTACGTGCTCGCGCGAGTGGTCGGTCGAGGCGGTGGTCGGGTCGTTGCCGTGGTCGGCGGT
>JAFGQF010000092.1 GCA_016935775.1 Caldifarciminota bacterium | reverse complement strand
GGACATGACCCGCTTCCGGTCCTCCGGAACCGGGATCGTGTCCCCGTTCTGACCGGGCGGCCGGGATTGTGTCCCAAGCCGATGACCGCAACGCTGACCCCGGCTGAGACCATCCTGGGGGTTGGCCCCCAGGCTCATCCGCCAAATCCTCCGGGTCGCGGTTTCAGTCGCCCAGAGGGTACCAGATTGCCGTCCTGACGCGACTTGGGTACCACGCGGCCAGTCCTTCGGTCACTCGAGCCGGGTTCTGAACCGGCTGACCGGTCAACTCAGACCGGGCCATCGCGCTTTGCTCTGCCGTGCGGAGGCCGCTTCGTTTTCGCGAAGCCTGTCCGGATGCCTGGCGCGAGGCGTGACCCGGACAGCGCCTGCGGGAATCCGCGTCGCCTCCTGTTGACAGATGTCGGTTCTGGCCTAGTATCCTCGGGCCAAAAAGGAACGCCCCGATGCCCTACCGCGACCCCCTCTCACGCCGGGAGACCATCGTACTCCTGTCCGCGCTGGGCGGCACCCTGCTGCTCAAGTTGATGTACCTGGTGTTCTACTCGCAGGCGGTGCCGTTCTACTCGGTGCCGATGGGTGACTCGGCCATCTACCTCGACTGGGCGGGCCGGATCCTGGGCGGCGACTTCTGGGGGCTCGAGGAGCCGTTCCGGGTGTTCTACCGGGCGCCGCTCTACCCCTACCTGCTGGCGCTGTTCCTGAAGGTGTTCGGCGGCTCGCTGCTGCCGGTCTACGTCTTCCAGCAACTGCTCGGGGTCCTGAACCTGTTCATGGCGTTCCTCATCGCCCGCCGGCTGTTCACCTTCCGCGCTGGCATCGCGACGATTATCCTCGGCGCGCTATACGCGCCGCTGTCATTGCTCGAAACCAAGCTGGTGTCAGTAACCCTCGTCATCACGCTGCTGCTGTTGACCGCCTGGTTGCTGCTGCGGGCACAGGAATCCCGCGCCCGGCTCCACTGGCTGCTGGCCGGGCTGGCGACCGGGCTCGGCACCCTGGCCTGGGGCGGGACGATCGTACTGGTGCCGCTGGTGTTCCTGTTCTGGCTGTTCCGGCGCAAGCAGGCCCGGTTCGCGCTGGTCCTGCTGTTCGGGGTCGGCTGGTTCGCGCTGGTCCTGCCGGCGTTCCTGCACAACACGCTGGTCGGCAACGACCTGGTGCTGGTCAACTCAAACTCGGGCTACACCTTCTACCAGGGCAACAACCCGGCCTCGTCCGGCACCATCGTCCACCCGCCCGAGGTCTACGAGCAGACCTTCGGCGGCAAGTACCTGACCGGGATCGGCGAGCAGGAGCTGTTCGACCGACTGTACGCGTCTCGTGCGCTCGAGCGCGATTCACTCAAGCCTTCCGAGGCGTCGGCGTTCTGGCTGAACCGGGGGCTGTCCTGGATGAAGAACCACCCGGGCGACTTCATCCGGCTCGAGTTCCAGAAGCTGGTCCTGCTGCTGGCCAACACCGAGTTCGCCAGCAATTACCACCTGAGCGTCGAACAGGACCTGGTGCCGTTCCTGCTCTTCCTGTTCGTACCGTTCTCGCTCATACTGGCGCTGGGCGTGGTCGGGATGGTGTTCACCTTCCGCGACCGGGGCCGCCAGTGGCCGGTGTACCTGCCGGTCGTCGCGACCGTGCTGACACTGCTGGTTTTCTATGTCGGGTTCCGTTACCGGCTGCCGCTGGTCCTGCCCCTCGCGGTCTTCGCCGGGGCCGGTGTCGACCGCGTGCTCGCCCGGTTCAGTCAGAGGAAGTTCCCCTGGGCCGAGCTCGGGCTGGCGTCGGTCGTGCTGGCGGTTTCCTGGGTGCTGTGCTCGGTGCCGCTGCGGCCCCGCCACGCCTTCGTCACCGCGCTGGGCTACCGCAATCTCGGCGATATCCAGTTCCGCGCCCAAGGCAATGCGGTCAAGGCCAAGCGGGCGCTGAACAAGGCGCTGGCCCTGCACGAGGAGAACGACTACTTCGGCCGGACGGTGCTGAGCCAGGACGCGCTCAGCGAGGTGCTCACCTTCCGGGGTGATGTCTTCATGGCCGAAGGCAAGCTCGACAGCGCCATCGCCGACTTCAAGCGGGCCTGGGACGCGACCCCGCAGCAGGTCGCCCCGCTCTCCAAGCTGGCTTTCGCCTGGTACCGGAAGGGCAGCGCGGCGCTCGACCCGCGCAGCGACGAGGGCCGTGCCGCACTCGACACCGCGTTGACCTTTGCCGGTTGGTGGCAGCGGGGGGACACGACCGACATCCAGCCGATTGCCCTCAAGGGCGACATCGAGCTTGCCCGGGCCGACACCGCGGCCGCGGTCGAAACCTACGAACGGCTCATCAGCGGCGCGCCGGGGTTCGAGGCCGCGTACTACGTGCTGGGCGGCATCCACCTAAGCCGGGGCGAGCTTGACCGGGCGCGGGAGACGTACACCCGGCTGGCCCAGGTGGATACGGCCGGCGCCCGGGTCAGGGTGGCGTTGGGCGATATCGAGCTACTGCGCGGGGACACGGTGACGGCCGAGGCGTGGTTCCGCGAGGCGGCGCGCAAGGACACGCTCGGCGTCGAGCCGGCGCGCCGGCTGGGCGTGTTCCTGGCAGGCCGCGGCGACCAGGCCGGGGCGGCCGAGGCGTTCGGCGGGATAGTGAGCCGGGTCGAGCGGAACGAGGAGTACCGGGAGTCGTTGCTCGGCACGCCGGCGGTCGGGTTGTACCTCGAGACCAAGCTCAGGCTGGCGGTGTCGAAGATGAACCTCGGCGAGTGGGACGCGGCCATTGCCCAGTGCGAGGATGTGCTGGAGCTGGCGCCCGAGCACCCGACCGCACGGCAGTTGCTCGAGGGCGCGAACAACCGGCAGGTCCCGAAGTTCATCCTCTGGCCCTAGGGCTCCAGCGGCGAGACGCACGCCGGGCGTACCGGGGCCTCGCGATTTCCTTGACACTGCACCCGGAATCGGGTAGAAACTCTATGGGTTGTCGCCTGCCCCGGCGAAATCCTCTGCCCGGGGTGCCAGGCGGTATCCTGCTGTCCGGCCACGCGGGCGGTAGGCCGGACGGGACGGGTGTATCGCCGCCCCAGACCAGGACAAGGAGGCAAGATGGACCATCGTGTCCTGTCCAGCAAGTTCGCAGGAATGGCAATGTTGTTCCTGCTC
>JAFGQF010000091.1 GCA_016935775.1 Caldifarciminota bacterium | reverse complement strand
GACTACACCGGGCTGGAGTTCGACGGCATCCTGCTCTCAAACGGGCCCGGCGACCCGGCGCGGTGCTCGGCCACGGTCGATGTGCTGCGGCGCGCGCTGGCCCTGGGCAAGCCGGTGTTCGGCATCTGCCTGGGCGCGCAACTGCTGGCCTTGGCCGCGGGCGCGCGGACCTACAAGCTGCGTTATGGCCACCGCGGGCAGAACCAGCCCTGCCGCGAAGCCGGGCAGGACCGCTGCCGGCTGACCAGCCAGAACCACGGGTTTGCCATCGACGCGGATTCGCTGGGGCCGGACTGGGAAGTCTGGTTCACCAACGCCAACGACGGGTCGGTCGAGGGAATAAGGCACCGGCGGCGGCCGTTCAGCGCGGTCCAGTTTCACCCCGAGGCCGCACCCGGGCCACTGGACAGCCGCGACCTGTTCGACCGTTTCACGGGGATGCTGTGAGGCGGCCGAAGAGCGTGCTGGTCCTGGGCTCGGGCGCCCTGCGCATCGGCCAGGCCGGCGAGTTCGACTACTCGGGCAGCCAGGCAATCAAGGCCCTGAAGGAGGAGGGCATCAGGACCGTGCTGGTCAACCCGAATATCGCCACCATCCAGACCACGCCCGGTCTGGCGGATGAAGTCTACCTGCTGCCGGTCGAGCCGGACTTCGTCACGAAGGTCATCGAGCGCGAGCGGCCCGACGGCATCCTGCTCAATGTCGGCGGCCAGTCGGCGCTCAACTGCGGGGTCGAACTCTGGCGGGCGGGCGTGCTGGCCAAGCACGGGGTCGAGGTGCTGGGCACGCCGGTGGCGACAATCGACGAGTCCGAGGACCGGCAGCGGTTCGCGGCCCGGATGCGGTCGCTGGGCGTTTCGGTGCCGCGCAGCGGGACCGCGACCACGGTCGATGAGGCACTGGCCGCGGCCGAGGAAATCGGCTGGCCGGTGATGGTCCGGGCGGCCTACAGCCTGGGCGGGCTGGCCTCGGGCGTGGTGCGCGACCCGCAGGAACTGCGAGCGCGGGTGAACGAGGCGCTGTGTCACGCGCCCCAGGTGCTGGTCGAGGAGTTTCTCGGCGGCTGGAAAGAGGTCGAGTACGAGGTGGTGCGCGACCGGTTCGGCAACGCGGTGACGGTCTGCAACATGGAGAACCTCGACCCGATGGGCGTCCACACCGGCGAGAGCATCGTCGTCGCGCCGTCCCAGACCCTGACCAACGACGAGTACCACCGGCTGCGAAGCGTGGCGCTGGAAATCATCACGGCCCTGGGCGTGGTCGGCGAATGCAACGTCCAGTACGCGCTGCACCCACGAAGCGGTGAGTACCGGGCAATCGAGGTGAATGCCCGGCTGTCGCGGTCGAGCGCGCTGGCGTCGAAGGCGACCGGCTACCCGCTGGCCTGGGTGGCGACCAAGCTGGCGCTGGGCGCGAACCTCGCCGACCTGAAGAACGCGGTGACCGGCGTGACCGGCTGTTTCTTCGAGCCGGCCCTCGACTACGTCGTGGTCAAGGTGCCGCGTTGGGACCTGCACAAGTTCCGGGCCGCGTCGCGGCGCATCGGCACCGAGATGAAGAGCGTCGGTGAGGCGATGGCAATCGGCGCCTGCTTCGAGGAGGCGCTGCAGAAGGCGGTCCGGTCGCTCGGGCTCGGGTTTGACGGGCTGACCGACCCGCGCGCCCGGGCCGAGGACCCGATGGACGAGGTGGCGAACCCGACCGACCGGCGGCTGTTCGCGCTGGTGCAGGCCTTGACAACCGGAACCACTGCCGAGGAGCTGCACCGGTTATCGGGTATTGACCCGTGGTTCATCGCCAGGCTCGAGACCGTGGTCCGGGCCGAGGCCGCGCTCGCCGGCGCGACGCTTGCGGACCTGGACCGGGAGCAACTGCTTGAGCTGAAGCGGCTGGGGTTCGGCGACCGGGCGCTGGGACGGGCGCTGGGCGCGGACGAGGACGCAGCCCGGCAGCGGCGGCTCGAACTCGGCATTCGGCCGCGGGCGCGGCGCATCGATACGCTGGCGGGCGAGTTCCCGGCCGCCACCAACTACGTCTACCTGACCCATCACGGTGACCGCGAGGAACTGGAGCCCGAGGAGCGCGGCCGGCCGGTTATCGTGCTGGGCAGTGGGCCCTACTGCATTGGCTCGTCGGTCGAGTTCGACTGGTGCTCGGTCGGGGTCTGCCGGACCCTGGCCGCGCTCGGCCACCGGACGATAATGATCAACTGCAACCCGGAAACGGTCTCGACCGACTTCGACGAGACCGACCGGCTGTACTTCGAGGAGCTGACGCTCGAGCGGGTGCTGGACATCGTCGAGTTCGAGCGGCCGCTGGGCGTGGTGGTGTCGGTCGGCGGCCAGGTGCCGAATACGCTGGCGCGGGCGCTGGACCGGCATGGGGTGCGCATCCTCGGCACCAGGCCGGACAGCATCGACCGGGCAGAGAACCGGCACCGGTTCGCGGAGCTGCTCGACGAGCTGGGCATCGTCCAGCCGCCGTGGCGCGAGCTGAGGACGCCGGAGGAGGCCAGGAAGTTCGCGGCCGACGTCGGCTACCCGGTGCTGGTCCGGCCGTCCTATGTCCTGTCCGGTTCGGCGATGAACATCGCCCGGACCCCGGCGTCGCTCGACCAGTTCCTGGCCGAGGCGGCGCGGGTCGCGGCCGACAACCCGGTCGTGATGTCGAAGTTCATCGACGGCGCCAAGGAGGTCGAAATCGACGGCGTGGCCCAGGACGGCGAGCTCGTGCTGTACGCCATCACCGAGCACGTCGAACTGTCGGGTGTGCACTCGGGCGACGCGACGGTGGTGCTGCCGCCCCAGAACACCTTTCTCGAAACGGTGCGGCGTGCGAAGTGGATAACCAAGGCCATCGCCCGCGCGCTGGCAGTCAACGGGCCGTTCAACGTCCAGTTCCTGGCCAGGGAGAACGAGCTGAGCGTCATCGAGTGCAACCTGCGGGCTTCGCGGTCGTTCCCGTTCGTGTCCAAGGCGACCGGCTACAACTTCATCGAGTTCGCGGCCCGGGCGATGATGGGCGTGGACGTGCGCGGCAGCTACCGGACGCTCGACCTCGACCACGTCGCGGTCAAGGTCCCGCAGTTCTCGTTCTCGCGGCTCAAGGGCGCGGACCCGGTGCTCTACGTCGAGATGACCTCGACCGGCGAGGTCGCCTGCCTGGGCGATTCGCTCGAGGAGGCATGGTTGAAGGCGGCAATCGCCAACGGGCTGAAG
>JAFGQF010000090.1 GCA_016935775.1 Caldifarciminota bacterium | reverse complement strand
CCCGAGCCGCATCCTGCTGTCAGTTTCGTGTGCGAGCCCGGCCGGCAAAGCACCCGGTGACCGGTCACAGTTCTGCCCGGGGGACAGTTACCCGCCGAAAATGACATTCGGGGCAAGGCATTGACTGGCGGGGGTTTAGCCAGAAAAGGCGCCCCGAAGGGGACTTTAACTATAGAGCAAGTTACAAGTGTCGAGCGACGTGCTGCCGCCGAGGCAGTTCCTGTGGCGAATGGAAGGAGAGACGGGGAAGAAGTCAGAAGAGTGAACGCAGAGGTGAGGCGCGGTCCCAACGGCATACGGCCGACGACTCACCGCCGGCGGCAGGAACAACCCCCAAGAAAACACTTGACAGCCGGGAGGATATTGTTAGTATTAGAATAACAATACGGAGTATGAGATGAAACTCGTGCCGCGCATCGAAGGTCTGCTCGCCAGCATCGGGCTCACCGGGCTCGAGGCGGCCGCCTACGCCGCCCTGCTCCGGGAGCCGGGTGCGACCGCCTACCACGTCGCCCAGCTCATCGGCCGGGCGCCGGCCAACACCTACAAGGCGCTGGACGGGTTGCTGGCCAAGGGCGCGGTGGTGGTGGACGAGAGCTCGGGCAGCAAGACCTACGCCGCCCTGCCGGTCCGCGAGTACCTGAACACCCGGCGGCGCGAGTTGGACGCCCGGCAGGACGAAATCGAGCAGGCGCTGGCCGGCGAGACGGCCGGGGCGGTGGAGACCGGGGTGTACCGGCTGGCCAGTGCCGACCAGGTGTACGAGCGCTGCCGGGCGCTGATTGACGGGGCGAAGATGCTTGCGTTGGTTGATGCATTCCCGGCGCCGCTGGCCGAGTTGACCCCGGCGCTGTGCGCCGCCGCCAAGCGGGGCGTGGACGTGCTGGTGAAGCCCTACGCCACGACCGCGATACCGGGCTGCGAGGTGCTGGAAGCCGGGCCGGCCGAGCCCCAGCTCGAGGTCTGGAACGGCGACTGGCTGAACGTCATCGCCGACTGCTCGCAGTCGGTGCAGGCCTTCCTGGCCAAAGACGGGGCCGGGGTCCACGCCGCGGCCTGGTGCCGCAACCCGTACCTGGCGATGCTGGACTTCAACGGGATGGCGAGCGAGTTTATCCTGACCCGGGTGGCCGCGATGGCGGATCGGGGCGAGGACGGCCGGGCGATTGACCGCGAGATCAAGCGGATGATGGGACGCTACATGGCGTTCCGGCCCTTTGTCAGCGGGCTGCCCGGCGCCTGGCTCAGGCACCCAAAGCCGGCGCCGGTGCGCCGCGGGGCGAGGGGGAAGAAATGATCGGTAAATGGCTGCTCGAACTGGCAGGCGACGTCCGGCCGGGAGCCGGGCGCCGGGAACGACGTCGGACAGCGGATGGTCGCGGGCGGGGGGCCCGCGCGAGGAAAGGGAGGAACGACATGCCAAGAACTTCCAGGATGCGCCCGCGACGGGCGCTGACCGGCGCGGCGGTCCTGCTGGCGGGCTGCTGCCTGTTCGGGGCCGGGTGCCGGCGTTACGCGACAAGGGAAGCGGAGCGGTTCGAACTGGCGCTTGAACCATCGTGGATCTGCGCGCCGGTCGAGGTGACCGCGCCCCGGCCCGAGGGCCTGCTGGACGAGATCAGGGTGACCGCGGCCGCGCCCGGCGAGCCGGTGCTCGCTTACGACAATGCACTGCCCGGCGCCCCGGCCGCGCACTGATCGAAAGAGGCATTCGTGAACGATCACGACGAGAGAGAACTGAGAACCGCTATCAACCGCGACGGGCTGCTGGACCTGTTCGGCGGACTGGCGCTCGTGTCCACCGTCGCGCTGGGATTCCTGGGCTGGCAGCTGATGCGCAACCCGGGCGTGTTCACCGCCATCGGCCTGGTGATGCTGGTGTTGTTCTTCGAGCCGGCGCGCCGGCGGCTCACCTATCCCCGGCTCGGCTGCCCCGGCTACGCGCCCGAGCGGGAGAAGCGGTTTGCCACCATCGCGCTGGCGATAGCGGCCGGCCTGGGCGCGGTCGCGTTCCTGGTCGTGTACCTGGCCGGCGGCCGGGCGCTGGCCCCGCTGTTCGAGCGCGCGCCGGCCGTCGCCGCGCTGGCCGGGTCCGCCGTGCTGGTCCTGCTCGCCTGGTGGTACCGGTCGTACCGGCTGTTGGGCTACATCCTGGTGGCCGCGACCGCGCTGGCCGCCGGCTGGCTGCTGGGCGCGGGGACGCTCGCCCGGCTGGCGATTGTCGCCGGCACGGTCGGCGTCGCGATGACCCTGGCGGGCGCGACCCTGCTCGCCCGCTTCCTGCACGCCTTCCCGCCGCCCCTCGACCGCGCGAGCCGCTGACGGCCTCCGGCTGGCGCTGGCGGCAGGACCGGGCGCGGGCGAAGTTTAGCTTGACGTCTCGGCCGGCCGTCGGATACTATGAGCAGGCCCAACCGGAAACGACCGGCCGGGGCACACGCCCTCAGGAGGCTTGATGAAGAGACTTGGCCTGCCCGTCTTTTTCCTCGTCTGCGCGATGATCGTCCCGGCCGCCCGGGCCCAGGTGTCGGTGCTGCTGCACGTCCCGCCCCGGGGCCAGTGGAACATCGAAAACCTGTGGCGGGTGGACCTGGACAACCGGACGCAGAACACCTACCGCGACGTCTGGCTGCACGGCGAGGTGCACGAGCGGACGCGCGGCCCGGTCTACCGCGCCAACACCAGCAGGTTCGACCTGCCGCCCGGGCGGAAGACGGTGCGCTACCGCGACGTCCGGGTGCTGGACCAGTGGCACGCGCCCGGCTACGAGGTGTTCGTGGTGCGGTCGGGCCGGCTGCCGGCCGGCGACTACGAGTTCTTCGTTCGGCTGGAGCCGGACCTGGGCGGCGACACGATCCGCTTCTCGATCGAGGACCCGACCCCGCCGCGACTGCTGTCGCCCAGGCAGGGCGACAGCTTGGAGCTGGACCCGCTGTTCGCTTGGACGCGACCGCGCAACTGGACCGGCGGGGTGAGCTACCGGCTGCGGGTGGTGGAGATCCTGCCCGGCCAGAGCGAGGAGGAAGCGCTGCGCTCGAACCCGCCGTGGTTCGAGAAATCGCGCATCCGGGGCACGTCGCTGCGCTACCCGAGCTCGGGCCGGCCCCTGGAGAAGGGCAAGCGCTACGCCTGGGAGGTGCTCGCCGAGTTCGGCCGGGGCGTGCAGCCGAAGGTGAGCGAGCGCTGGACCTTTGCCCGGCACCGGTTCCGGCCGCCGATCGCCTATTACTGCCCGCTCGAAGTGACGCGCTCCGTCGCCCGCATCGGCTCGTGGTTCCTGGTCGTGAACAAGGTGCGCAACAAGGGCGGTACGACGGTGAAGAACGTGCGGCTCGACGTGCGCAGCATCGGGTTCCAGTGGGTGGCGGACGACACGTCCCAGAGCCTGTGGAGCACGGGCAACGGCACCGAGTGCCGCTGGAGCGTGACGCGGGCCGAACTCCCGGGCGGGGAAAGCTTCTTCGCCATCACGACGGCGGTGCCGGTGCTGTGCGGGCCGCCGGTGCCGCAGCGGGTGCTGTGGGATTCGGTCCGGGTGTCGTGCGACATCGGGTCGAACCGGGTCGGGCTGTCGCCGAGCCTGGCGTGGAGCGACGCGCAGCAGATAAACGCGGCGTTCAGTTCGGCCGACTACCTGCTCATCACCCGGCCGAGCGCGATGTACGGCAAGCACGTCCACTCGGACGTGCACCGGGTGCTTTCGGGAATGGCGGCGCTGGCCGCGCGCAAGGGCGGGGTGCTGGGTTACGTGCCGACGTCGTGGTGGCGGTCGGACGTCAAGTTCGCGCTGCTGCCGACGAGTTCGTGGGGCCAGAAGATGTGCCCGGACTGGGGGAACGGCACCGGGTACCTGCTCATCGTCGGCGGCTCGGACATCATCGCCTCGTTCACACCGACCACGACGTGGTACAACGAACACAACAACGGGCAGGTGCGGACGTCGGACTTCCAGTTCGCCAACCTGACCGGCGACCTGCGGCCGGAACTGCGGGTCGGCCGGCTGCCGGGCACGCCGGGCGACATCCTGCCCGCGCTGGCGACCGCACTCGACGACGCGACATCGGGCCAGTCGGCGCTGCTGGTGGGCGGGCCGGACGGGACGTGGGAGCCGAACGTCAAGGACGTCGAGGCCGGGAAGGTCGTGCTCGCGGCCAAGGGCATCGGCAGCTACATGGCGCACGGCGAGTACATCGACACGAAGAAGACCCAGCTGCATCATGCCATCCTCATCCGGCTGTACGAGAACGGCACGCCGGCGGACTCGGCGCTGAACGCCTACCTCAAGGACCGGTCCGAATTCCAGTACGCGGTGGCGCTGCTCTGGCTGACCGGGACCAAGTTCCAGGGGCTGTTCAACAACATCCAGGCGGCGATTTCGTGGGCGGTGCTGCTCGAGGGCGCGAGCACGACCAAGGCCCAGGACATCGCCCAGGCGATAACGGTCGCCGAGGGAATCCAGGACGGCCGCGCCGGCCGGGGCGGGCATGACTACCCGTATTCCTACTTCGCGACCGGGAGCGAGGTCTACAACTGGCGCAACGCCATCGTCAAGACGCACACCGCGAACAAGCAGCTGATCGCCTGGGAGGGCCACGGCAACGTCGCGACGTGGGGCGGGGTGTGGGACGCGCCGGTGAACCCGGTGAACCTGTCGGGGAGGCCGGTGGTGATGGGGTTCTCGTGCCTGACCGGGGTGTACCAGGGCGTGAACGGGCTGCCCCAGAGTTTCCTGCGCAACGGCGCGGCGGCGTACCTGGGCGCAACCGAGGTGATGGCGTACGCGCGCATGACCGAGTGCATGACCGGGCTGTTCTGGAAGCACTGGGCGAGGTACAAGCGCATCGGCGACGTGCTGTTCGATATGCAGACCGACGTGCTCAACTCGGGCATCACCCACGAGGGCAACAAGTACTTCGTGAACCAGTTCAACCTGTACGGCGACCCGAAGTTCAAGGTGTGGAGGTAGCTGATGAAACGGTTGCTGATTCTGCCGCTGCTGGTTTTCGGCGTCTTCGCGCAGGAGCCCGAGCACGAGCTGAGATTCGCGGACCCGGTGCTGGTCGAGCACGGGGGCGTGACGAGCGTGACAATCCCGGGCGAGCTCCTGCTGCTCGAGGAGGAGGGCCGGCCGATGGTGCCGTACGCCCGGCGCGTGGACACCTTTCCGAAGGGATACCGGGTGGTGGACATGAAGCTGTCCAGGGTGGCCGAACCCGAGTCAATCCTCGACATCACGCTGCCGGTGGTGCAGATCGACGCCTACCTGGACAACCCGCCGCCGATGACGCCGGGTTACTTCCCGAAGGAGCAGTTCCGCTGGGAGCTGTTCGACAACGCGGACGGGAGCACGGTCCTGGTGACTTTGATCTTCCCGTTCCACTATACCCCGGAGAAGAGACTCGGGGTGTTCCACTCCTCCTACGAGTTCGAACTCACCTCGGTGGAGACCGGGGTGAGCATCACGGGCATCGGCACGGAGCGGCCGACGTTCGACCCGGGCGACGCGGTGGCGGTCGCGCTCGGGCTCGAGAACACCGGCGGCGCGCAGGCGGTGACGGTCGAGGCCGGGGTGTACGAGCCGGGCTCGGACCGCCGGGTGGAACGGCTGGGCGCGAAAAAGCTGACGCTCGACGGGGCGGAGACGATCGCGCTGACCTGGAACACGGGCAAGGGCACGGCGGGCGACTTCGAGATGCGAGTCTCGGTGAAGGACGCGTCGGGCCGGGAACTGGACCGGGACGTCGCGTGGTTCCGGGTGGGCCGGCCGGCGGCCGAACTGACCGGGTTCGAAGCCGCACCCGACCCGTTCAAGCCGGGCGAGAAGGTCGTCGCGAGGTTCCGCGTCGAGAACACCGGGACGTGCGCGATATCGGGCGAGGGCGTGCTCGCGGTGAGCCGGGGCGGGTCGCTCGTCGAGGAAATCCGGGAGAAGTTCACCGGTCTCAAGCCGGGCAAGGACCGGGCGTTCGAGCTGGCGTGGGACACGGAGGGCGCGGAGCGTGACGCGGTCTACGGCCTTGCCGGGCTCGCCCGGTTCGAGGGCGGGGCGACCGAGGCGCAGCGCACCGAGGCGAGCACGAACGCGAGGCCGGTCGCGAGTTTCACCGCGTCGGCGGAGAGCGTGGCCGTGAACGAGGAGGTCGAGTTCGACGCGTCCGGCACGACCGACCCGGACGGCCGGGTCGCGCAGCTGGAGTGGGAGTTCGGGGACGGCGGCACAGCCGCCGGGCCGAAGGTCCGGCACGGCTACTCGGAACCGGACTCGTACCGGGTCCGGCTGCTGGCGACCGACGACAAGGGCCGGCCGGCGGCAGCCGAGCTGGTGGTCGTCGTCACCGGCGACTAGGGGGCGATGATTTACCGGCACTGGTTTATCGCCGCACTGCTGACTGCCGCGGCCCTGGCCGGGCCGGTCGGGTTCTCGGGCTCGGTCAGCCTGTCCGGCCGCCAGGGCTGGATTTCGGGCGACGACTCGCTGACCAGCCCGGTCTCGGGCGTCGACTTCGCCCTCAACCCGACGCTGTCGCTCTGGGGCCTGCCGATCGGGCTCGACGTACTGCTGAGCTCGCGCGAGAGCGGCCTGCGCCAGCAGCTGAACAAGTTCCGGCTCCACGCCGACCCCGCGGCCTGGGCGAAGACGGTCGTCGACGCACCCTGGCTCGCAACCGCGGTGCACGCGATCGAGGTCGGCACCTGCTACCCGGCCTGGTCGCCGCTCACCCTGTCGGGCGAGCCGCTGACCGGCGGGCTGGTCGAGATAAACCCGTGGGCGGTCTACCTGGCCGCGGCCGCGGGCCGGACCCGGCGGGCGGTGGAGTACTCGGACACGACCGACGCCGCGTTCGAGCGGATGCTCTACGCCGGCAAGTTCGGGGTCGGCAGGAAGGAGGGGTCGCACTTCTTTTTGACCGGGCTGTACGCCCGGGACGACTCGGGCTCGATCGACGTCCCGCTCGTTGCCTGGGACACGACGATTTTCAACGGCGACACTATCGTCGACTCGCTCGAGGCCATCACCCCCGAGGAGAACTACCTGGTCGGCGCCGAACTGAACCTCGACCTGTTCGACGGCGCGTTCGCGCTAGAGGGCGAGGCCGCGGTCTCCCAGCACACCCGCGACACGCGGATGGAGGTCGAGGAATGGGACTGGCTGCCCGAATGGGCCAGGAATACCCTCAAGCCCCGGCTGAGCACGTCGGTCGACTTCGCCTGGGCGGCGCGGCCGGTGCTGACCGTGCTCGACACCCGGGTCTGGGGCGAGGTCGAGTTCGTCGGGCCGGGCTACACCTCACTCGGCGCGACCGGCCTGCGCCGGGACAATTTCAGCTACGGCGGCGGCATCGGCCGCGACTTCTTCGACCGCCAGCTGTCGCTTGCCATGTCGTTGACGCGCGAGCGCGACAACAACCTGTCGTCCGAGGACTCGCTCGGCAACGAGCTCACCCCCGTCGGCGCGACCACGGTCTTCACGTCCTGGGCGTTCGACCTCGGGTGCTTCTTGCGGGACCTGCCCTGGCTGCAGATCAGTTACGGGCCCTATGTCGAGACGAGCGAGAGCCTGTCCGGCCGGTCCCGGGTGCTGAGCGCGTCGGCCGGACACGACTTCCTGACCGGCAGCGTCTCCCAGTCGCCGGGCGTGTCGTTCTCGTACCAGGACTTCAGCTCGACGGGCGGGCAGGACGACTACACCGCCTGGGACGTCGGGCTGAGCCACTCGGTCGGGTTCCCGTTCCCACTGACCGTTTCGGCTGGCGCGGGACTGGCGAACACGACGAACGCGGCGGACACGCTCGGGGCCGGGACCACGACCTACTTCGAGCTCGCGCCGGGCTACACGCTCTTCAACGCCTGGAGCAACACGCTCTCGGTCGGCGGCTCGCTCACCGCGGCCGCGACCCGGTACGACGTCGGCCTGCGGTCGTTCTTCCCGGTCTGGAAGATCTGCTCGGGCGAACTGGGCGTCACCCGGACCGGCTATTCGGGCGAGGACGGCAGCTACGGCGAGTGGTACCTGAGCGCCGGCCTCAGCCGCAGCTGGTAGCGTACCCGTTTCGGCAGCGCCCGTTTCGGCTTGGCAGGGGCGCGCGGGCGTGTTAGAATCTTGAATCAGCCCGAATTTGAAAGGAAACCGTCAACGATGAAGAGCATCGCCGTCATCACCCTTGCCCTGGCCGCGACCGCGCTCGCCCTG
>JAFGQF010000089.1 GCA_016935775.1 Caldifarciminota bacterium | reverse complement strand
CGGAACGGGAAGACCGCGGTGATGATCGGCTGCAGGAAGACCATCAGCTGGGAGCCGACGAACGAAACCGGCTTGCCCGACTCCAGCATCACGATGGCCACCGGGGTCAGCCGCAGGTCGACGATCCGCCCGGCCAGCTTGTCGAACAGCTCGTCGCGCCGTTCGGCCGGGACGTCGGACGCGAACATCAACCACCGGCCTCGGGCGTCCAGTTGACGTCGAGTTGGCGCGAGGCGCGGGCCTCGTCGAGCCGGCGGACCGGGGTCAGCGTCGGGGCGGCGCGCAGCCTGTCCGGGTCTTCGGCCGCCTCGCGGGCGATGGCCCGCATCGCCGCGACGAAGGCGTCGAGCGTGGCGCGCGACTCGGTCTCGGTCGGCTCGATCATCAGCGCCTCGGGCACGATCAGCGGGAAGTAGACGGTCGGCGCGTGGAACCCGAAGTCCAGCAGCCGCTTGGCGACGTCGAGCGTGCGGATGTCGTGCTTGCGCAGGTTGCTGCCCGAGAAGACCACCTCGTGCAGCGACCGGGCGGTGTAGGGCAGGTCGTAGACGCCCTCGAGCCCGGCGCGGACGTAGTTGGCGTTGAGCACCGCGTTCTCGGAGGCGTCGCGCAGCCCGGCCGCGCCCAGCATCCGGATGTAGGTCCAGGCCTTGACCATCACCCCGAAGTGGCCGTGGAAATCGAGCATCCGGCCGACCGAGTCGGGCCGGTCGTGGTCGAGGTAGTAGCGGCCGTCCTCGTCATTGCCGAGCCTGCGCACCACCGGCACCGGCAGGAACGGCTCGAGTATGCGCCGGACCGCCACCGGGCCCGAGCCCGGGCCGCCGCCGCCGTGCGGTGTCGAGAAGGTCTTGTGCAGGTTGAGGTGCATGCAGTCGAAGCCGGCGTCGGCCGGCCGGTGGATGCCGAGACAGGCGTTGAGATTGGCGCCGTCCACGTAGACCAGCGCGCCGCGCGCGTGCATGATGTCGCAGATGCGGCGGGCGTCGGTCTCGAATATCCCGAGGGTGTTCGGGTTGGTCACCATCAGGCAGGCGACGCAGTCCGAGCACTCGCGTTCGAGTTCGTCCGGGTCGAGCCGGCCGTCGGGGCGCGACTTGATCTGGACCGCCCGGAAGCCGGACATCATCACCGACGCCGGGTTGGTGCCGTGGGCCGAGTCGGGCACGAGCACGATGTCGCGGTTCGTTTCGCCCCGTGACTCGAAGTAGCGGCGGATCATCATTATCCCGCAGAGTTCGCCGTGGGCGCCGGCCGCGGGCTGGAGCGTCACCGCGTCGAACCCGGTGATTTCCTTCAGGTACTCGCCCAGCTCGTGCATCAGTTGGAGCGCGCCCTGGCAGGCGGTCTCGGGCGTGAACGGGTGAACGTCGGCCAGCCCGTCGAGCCGGGCGGCCCGCTCGTTCACCTTGGGGTTGTACTTCATCGTGCACGAACCGAGCGGGTAAAAGCCCTTGTCGACGTGGTGGTTCAGGGCCGACAGCCGGGTATAGTGGCGCACAATGTCGATCTCGCTCAGTTCGGGCAGGTCGTTGCCCGCGCGCGCGAGGTCGCCGAACTCCCGGGACGGGTCGACCGCGGGCACGTCCAGCCCGGGCAGGGACCAGGCCCGGCGGCCGGACTCGGACAGCTCGAACAGCGACTTCTCAGGCACGGGAACCTCCGTGGCAGGCGATGAACCGCGCGATGCTGCGGTCATAGGTGCGTTCGACCTCGGGCGGGAAAAGGCAGCCGGGCAATTCGCCCAGTTCACGGTGGTAGCTGATGCACTCGCAGCAGGCGCCCTTGCGCGGGCAGGGCTCATACGTGCAGGTGCAATTCGCCTTGTTCGCTTTCACGCGGCATTCCATCATGCGCCCCCGGCGAGGGACCTGAGGAAGTCGAGGTAGCGGTCCAGTTCGGCGCGGGTGCGCTGCTCGGTGACCGCGACCAGCAGCCGGTCGGACCAGGCCGGGTCGAACCGGCCCAGGTCCACGCCGCAGAGCAGGCCGTGGTCCAGGCCGCGCTCCACCACCTGCCGCGCCGGGACCGGGCAACGGACCGCGAACTCCTTGAAGAACGGCCGCTCGTTCTCGACCGTGAAGCCGGGGACCCCGGCGATGCCGGCCGCGAGGTACTTTGTCTTCGCGAGGCACTGGCGCCCAAGCTCCTCGAGCCCGGTGCGGCCGAACCAGGCAAGCCAGACACTGGCGGCCAGCGCCATCAGGGCCTGGTTGGTGCAGATGTTCGAGGTGGCCTTCTCGCGCCGGATGTGCTGCTCGCGGGTCTGGAGCGCGAGCACGTACCCGGTCCGGCCGTCCACGTCAGCGGTGCGGCCGACCAGCCGGCCGGGCAGGTTGCGGACGAACTTGCGTTTCGTGGCCATCATCCCGAGATAGGGGCCGCCGAAGTTCAAACCCAGGCCCAGCCCCTGGCCCTCGGCCACCGCGATGTCGGCGTCGAAGGCGCCGGGCGGGGCGAGCACGCCGAGCGACACCGGGTCAACCGCCGTGACCAGCAGCGCGCCGGCGTCGTGCGCCAGCCGGCCGATTTCCCCGAGCGGCTCGACCGAGCCGAAGAAGTTCGGGTTCTGGACGATGACCGCGGCTGTCCTGTCGTCGAGCCTGCCGGCCAGGCTCCGGGTCCCGGTGATGCCGTGCTCGAGTTCGAGTTCGTCGACCGGCACGTTCAGGCCGCGGCAGTAGGTGCGGATGACCGCGCGCGCGGCCGGGTGGACCGACGCGGACACGAGGACGCGCTCGCGCCGGGTGATGTCCCGCGCCATGTGGCAGGTCTCGGCCAGGGCCGAGCCGGCGTCGTACATCGAGGCGTTGGCCACCTCCATCCCGAACAGCCGGCAGGTGAGCGACTGGAACTCGTAGATGCTCTGGAGCGTGCCCTGCGACACCTCGGCCTGGTAGGGCGTGTAGGCGGTGTAGAACTCGGAGCGGGAGATGATGCTGTCCACGACCGCGGGGGAGAAGTGGTCGTAGGCGCCCGCGCCGGCAAAGCAGGCGAGCCGGGACGCGCCGAGGTTCCTTCCCGCCCGGTCGCGCAACAGGCGCAGCGCCTCGAGCTCGGATGAGGGCTCCGGCAAATCAAGCGGCCGGTCGAGCCGGATGTCCGCCGGGATGGCGGCGAACAGGTCCTCGACCCGCTTGACGCCGATCGCCGCGAGCATCGCTTCGCGCTCGGGCCCGGTGTGCGGAGTGTATCTCAATGGTGTTCCGAACGGGCGACGAGCTCGGCGTAGGCCTTCGCGTCGAGCAGGCCGT
>JAFGQF010000088.1 GCA_016935775.1 Caldifarciminota bacterium | reverse complement strand
CTGCGCCAGACCGTGGTCGCGGTGCCGATCAACCGCGACGAGTACTTCCTCATCGAGAACCGGCAGGTGGATGTCAGCAAGCCCGATACGATTGAGGTGGACGTCGAGGACGGCGTGTTGATCGCCATCGAGGGCAACGAGTACGACTTCTTCCAGCCCGGCTCGGGGCTGCTCATCTGGCACGTTGACCAGGCGGTCATCGCCGACTACGGTCCCTACAATGCAATCAACATCGACGCCGCGCGCAAGGGCGTTGACCTCGAGGAAGCCGACGGGGTCCAGGACTTCGACGTGCCCTACTGGGAGTCGTGGGCGCCCGACTACGAGATCTACGGTTCGCCGTTCGACCCGTTCTTCAAGGGCGGCTACAACGACGAGTTCTCGGCCGAGACTGACCCGCCCAGCGACGGCTACTCCGGCAAGACCTTCCTGCGGGTTTCATTGCTGGGCGAAGAAGACACGCTCGACAGGCTCAAGGATACGCTGGTCTATGTTCGGATCGGCTGGGACCTGTACCAGCCCGGTTTCCCGGTGAGCTACGAAGGCCGCTCGGTGCCGTTCCGCAACGCCTTCGCCGTGGACCTGGACGGCGACAGCATGCTCGAGGTCGTCGTGCTGGACACGATGGGCAGGATATCGGCCTGGCGGCACGACGGCACCGGCTACCGACTGCCCACCGGTGCGTTCGCCGAGCTGACCACCTCGACAATGAGCGACGTCGCCATCGGCGATATCACTGCTGACCCCGGGCTCGAGCTGGTTGCCTGCGGCAGCGACGGGACGGTGCGGCTGTTCAGCAAGGACGGGCTCAGCCTGGGCATCCTGCGCACCGGCGACCGCATCACCGCCGCGCCGGTGCTGGCCGACCTGGACGGTGACGGGCTCAAGGAGGTCATCGTGGGTTCGACCGACATGCGGCTTTACGCATTCAACGGCAGCTTCGACACGATGCCCGGTTTCCCGGTCGAGGCCGGTGGCGAAATCCGTGCCGCGGTGGCGGTGACCGACACGACGACCCCGGACATCGCGGTGCTCACCGCCGACGGCCGGCTGCTGCAGGTGGGTCCAGACGGTTCGATGCGGCCTGGTTTCCCGGTTGTATTGAGCAATGTCCCGTACTACAACACCGGACAGCCGCTGGTCGGGGATTTCGACCGGGACGGCAAGCGCGAGATCGCGGTCATCGCCGGCAGCGAGTTCGACAACCGCCTGTTCATCGTCGGGCTCGATGGCGCGGTCGAATACCGCTCGCAGGAACTCGTCCGCCAGCCCTACGCCGGTCCGATGGCCGCCCACGACGTCAACGGCGACGGCTACCCGGATTTGCTGGCCGCTTCGATGAACGAGCTGTTCGCCTTCAACCGCAACGCGACGCTGGTCGGCAACTACCCGTTCCGCCAGGATTCGACCTTCCTCACCTATGAGCTTGCCGGTAACTGGATTATTTACTACGACACCTACTTCCAGTACGCCTCAGCGCCGGCGGTTGCGGACCTCGACGGTGACGGACGGCCGGACATCATCATCGGGTCGCCGCGTTACGGCGTGCTGGCTTTCGACCACGAGGCCGGTGACACCCTGGCACGGTTTCCCCTGATGACCACCGCGCCGGTCAGCGCGGTGCCGCTGGTCGCGGACCTGGACCGTGACGGCGACGTCGAGCTGTGCGTTGGTGCCGATGATGGTATCTTTCATGTGTGGGACCTGGAGGGGCTGGCGGCAAACGTCGGCTGGGGGTGCGCCTACCACGACCCGTGCCACACCGGCCTGCTGTTGGATGATGAACTCGGGCCGATCCCCGATATCCCGGACGGAATCGTGGGCAGCTATTTTGTCTACCCGAACCCGGCTGCCGATGAGGTCGTGGTCCGTTACCGCTTGAACAGGGAAGTCGAATCGGTCCGGGTCAGCTTGTTGGACATCGCCGCCGAGCCAACCGGCATCGAGCTTGACGGTCCCAGGCTCGGCAATACCGACAACGAGCTGGTGCTGGACCTCGATGGTGTTGACCCCGGGCTATACGTGGTCCGGCTCGAAGCAACCTCGACCTCCGGGTCTGTCCTGCGCTTCGCAAAGCTGGCGGTGGTTCGTTGAGCCGACTCGCCGCCGTGGTGCTGCTGGCGGTGATGGCCGGCAGCGGCGCGGAACTCGGCCCGGATGATTTGTTGCGGTTACGTTCCGAGCGGGATCCCAGGCCGCTGCCTTCGGGTGAGGTGATTCGTCGCCGGCCCGGGTTCGCCGGCCCGGCAGGCTTCGGGCTCGACAGCGTGATCAGGTCCGATTTCCCGTGCAACGACGATGTAGTCGGCGGCTGTCCTCAGCGCGGCCCGGCGATCGCGATCGGGCCCGATGGCGGCTTCGCGGTCGCCTGGTACGGGTTTCGCGAGGGGGACGCCGATGCCTGGCTGCGCCGTTTCGACGCGGACGCCGTCCCGCTCGGCCCTGCCGTGCGACTCAACGCCGATACGTCGATGGGCTGGCAGGGCGACCCTGCCGTGGCAGTTGGAGCCGATGGTCGGCTGTTTTGCACGTGGGAAGACCGACGCGTCATCGGTAACTCGGACGTCTTTGCACAGCGGCTCGACGGTGGCGGCCACGCGCAGGGCGGCAACTTCAGGGTCAGCGACTCCGGTGTACCCGGCGACCAGAGCCTTTCCGGTTGCTGGACCGGCCCTGAAGGCGTGACGCTCGTGGCCTGGGATGACCGCCGGTTCGGTATTACCGGTGATATCTTCGCCCAGTTGCTGGACGCGTCCGGGGTTCCGCTCGACACGAACTTCCGGGTCAACGACGACCAGGTAGGTCAGGCCAACCAGTACGAGCCGGTTGTTGGGGGCGACAGTTCCGGCCGGTTCGTCGCGGCGTGGATGGACGGGCGCGGCCGGAACTGGAAGGACTGGAACATCTTCTGCCAGCGTTTCGGCCCGACCGGTGAGCGGCTGGGCAGCAATATCCAGGTTACTACCGACGACAGCATCCAGTGGGTGCCGGGCCTGGCTGTCGCGCCATCCGGTCGGTTCCTGGTATGCTGGGAGGACCAGCGGACCGGCGAGCAGTCCGATGTCTATGCCCGCGCCTTTGATGCTGACGGCACGCCGCTCGGTCCTGGGTTCATCGTCAACGACGACGGTGGCAGTCAGTCCCAGGCCTCGGTTACTGCCGCTGCCAGCAGCAATGGCGAGTTCCTTGTTGCCTGGGCCGACCGCCGCTCGGGCGACGATGACATCTACGCGCAGCGGTTGAGTTCCGCCGGCCAGAAGCTGGGAGCCAATCGGCGGGTGAGCGACGTCAGCACGGCAGGGCAGATCACTCCCCATGCCGCGGGCAGCCCGGGAGGCGGCTACGTTGTCGCGTGGGTGGATGCCCGGACCGGCGACCAGGACATCTACGGCCAGCGCCTTGCCGGTGACGGTTCACTGCTGGGCGGCAACTTCCGGGTCAACGATGATTCGGCCAGTTCCCAGCAGCGGGTCAGTTCGGTGGCGGCGACCGCCCTCGGGACATTCCTTGTTGCCTGGGAAGATGAGCGCAGCGGGAGCGCCGATGCTTACTGCGTGACGCTCGACAGCGGTGGGATACCTTTGGGACCGAACCGAAGGCTGAATGACGACCCGGGGCAGGCTCCCCAGTACTATTGCGCGGCGGCGGGTGGCCGTGACCGCGGACTGGTGGCGTGGGTGGACGGGCGCAGCGGCTACGACATCTACGCCCAGTGGCTGTCCGGCGACGGCACGTTGCTGGGCGACAACCGGCGGGTCAACTCCGACCCGGGCAGCGCTCACCAGTGGTACCCCTTTGCGGCAATGGACACGCTCGACCGTTCCGTGATTGCCTGGGCAGACTACCGTGGTCCGAACTGCGAGGTCTACTGCCGGCGTTTCGACTCTGCCGGGAGCGCGCTGGGTGACGAGTTCCGGGTGGCCGACGATTCCGCCAGCCAGTACTACGCGAGCGTGGCCGCCGCTCGCGGCGGCCGGTTCGCCGTCACCTGGATGGACTACCGAAATGGAGATGCCGATATCTACGTCCAGGCCTTTCGCTCCGACGGGACGCGCGTCGGCGGCAACAGGAAGGTGAATGACGACGCCGGGACGAGCTACCAGGGCTACCCGGTCGTGGCGGTGTTCGAGGATGGGAGTTTCGCGGTTGCCTGGGAGGAGACCCGAAATGACCGTTATGATGTCTACCTCCAGTGGTTCGACTCTTCTGCCACGCCGGTTGGCGTGAACCTGATGGTCAATGACTGGACCGGTGCCGATTGTTACTCGCCCAGCCTGAGTTGTGACCTTTCCGGCCGACTGGCGGTGATGTTCAACGATGAACGGGACCTGCCCGGTGTTCCCCAGGTTTGCTGCCAGCGGTTCCGGCCTGACCGCAGCCGGATAAGCAGTAACCAGCGGGTCAGCGAGCCATCTCTCTTCCCGAAGAACTCGCACTGGACGGTCGGCCAGAGCGTTGCTGCCTTCGGGAACGTGCTTACCTTTGCCTGGACCGACAATCGTCGCCGGCAGGGTTGGGACATTTACGCCAAGCTGACCGACTGGGAACTGGTCGGGATCGACGAAGCCGGCACGGATGAGCACCAATCCTGCCGGCCGTCGTGGCCCTCGGTTGCCGTCGGTCAAGTCCGGCTCGCGTTGCATGGTGCGGTTCCGGGACGGCAGGTGCTGCTGTTCGATGCTTCCGGGCGCCGGGTCAGCGCCACGGCAGCGCCTGGCCGGGATTTGGAACTCGACCTGGGCGGCCTGGCGGCCGGCGTCTATACGGTCGTGGTCCGGTCAACGGGCGCCGGCTTGCACGGCCGGCTGGTGGTACGATAATGGAGGTACTGTGAGACATTTGATACTTGGAACCGCGGTCCTGCTGGCGTTGGCTGCGGCATCGGAGGACGGCACGAATCGCGGGCTGGCGACACTGGCATCGGCTGTTTTGCCCGGTACCGGGCAGATGATGCTCGGCAACAGCGCGCGCGGAGAGCTGCAGGTCTGGCTTGACGGGGCGATGCTGGCGGCCTGGGCCGGCACGTCGCTGTATGGTTCCAGCCGGGAAGAGGACGCGCGGCTGGGCGCGGCGCGCGACTGCGGTGCCGACCTGTCGATGAACGACCCGGCCTACTTCAAGGCGCTGGAGCGCTACGACAACGTCCAGGAGTACTACGAAGACGTTCGCCGGCAGGCCCGCGACCGGTACCCCGACGATCCGGCGGCGCAGAGAGACTACTACGAGAGCCGTCGGTACCCGTCGGCCGCCGAGTGGGACTGGAGTTCTGACTCGGCGCGATTCGACTACTGGCGTGGCCGGCGCAGTGCGCGCAGCGCCGCCCAGGCGGCCGGGTTCGCGGCCGGCGCGCTGCTGCTCAACCGGATCATCAGTGTCGTGGACTGTGTGTTCTTCGCCGGACCCGGTGAGCGGGATGCTCGACTGGAAGCCGCACCGACACAGGGCGTCGCCGGGATCGAGCTCCGCTATCGATTCTAGACCACCGGCCGCCGGCTTCTGATGCCCGGCCATCTCAGCACCGACATACTGGTAGTGGGCTCGGGTATCGCCGGGCTATGGTTTGCCCTGCGGGCAAGCCGCCTGGGACGGGTGCTGCTTATTACCAAGAAGAGCGATGTTGAGTCGGCGACCAACTATGCTCAGGGCGGCATCGCGGCCGCTACGGCCGAGAACGATGCGCCCGGGCTGCACGCCTCCGACACGCTCGCTACCGGGGCCGGGCTCGCGCGTCCCGCAATCGTCCGGCTGGTCACCGAGACCGGTCCGGCTCTGGTCCGTGAACTGCACGAGACCGGCGTGGGGTTCTCCACCTATGTTGACGCCAGGGGCAGGGAACAGTTCGACCTCGGTCAGGAGGGGGGACATCATCGTCGGCGGATAGTGCACGCCGCCGACCGAACCGGTCTGGAGATCGAGCGCGGACTCGTGAGAGCGGTCAAATCGTCAGGCCAGGTGATGCTCTCCGAGGAGCACTTCGCAGCCGAGTTGTTGCTCGACGATTCGGGGCGGTGTGTCGGCTGCCAGATGTTAAGCACGGACTCAGGTGAGCCGATTGTGGTCCGGGCAAGGGTGGTGATGCTGGCCACCGGCGGTATCGGCCAGGCCTACCGTCATACAACCAACCCTCGGATCGCCACCGGCGATGGCATCGCGATGGGATTCCGGGCCGGCGCCCGGGTTGCCAACATGGAGTTCATCCAGTTTCACCCGACATCGCTGTATGGCTCGGACATCAACGGGCGGGCGTTCCTGATTTCCGAGGCGGTGCGGGGAGAGGGGGCGATCCTGCGGACCCGCGACGGCGAACCCTTCATGTCGCGCTATCACCCGGACGCTTCGCTGGCGCCGCGCGATATCGTGGCACGGGCTGCCGACGCCGAGATGAAATCCCGTGGCGAGGACTACGTGTTGCTCGATGCCACTCACCTCGCGCCCGAGCTGATTCGCCGACGCTTCCCGACGATCCACCAGACATGCCTGGAGAGTGGCATAGACATGACAAAAGACCCGATCCCGGTGGTCCCCGCAGCCCACTACGTGTGCGGCGGTCTTGAGGTGAACGAGTGGTCCGAAACGACCGTCTCCGGTCTGCTGGCCGCCGGCGAGTGCGCCTGCACCGGCCTGCACGGCGCGAATCGTCTTGCGTCGAATTCCCTGCTCGAAGCACTGGTCTTCGCCGAACGGGCCGCGGACCACCTGGTGGAAGCCGGCATTCCCGGCGAGCCCGGGGATATCGCGGTGTCATTGCTCCTCCCGGAGGACGGCGCGGCAGTCCGGCGGGCGGGCGCTCTGCGTGAAGAACTCCAGGGGCTTATGTGGCAGCACGCCGGCATCGTGCGCACCGACGACGGTCTTCGACATGCCGGAGATAGGCTGGCCGAACTCTGCGAGCAGGCAAGCAGCCTTGGTCGAGCGGCATCCGTTCCCTGTCGCGAAACGGTCAACCTGCTCGAGGTCGCGCGGCTGGTAGTGACGAGCGCCCGGCTCAGGCCGGAGTCGCGCGGGCTACACTACAACCAGGACCACCCACAGATGGACCCCGGGTTCGCTCGTGACACCATCGTTGACCGGGCACGCATCGCCTGACCCGGACCGGGATTCCACCCGGGCGCGGCTGCTGGAGCGGTTTGCCAACCACCTGCTTGTCGAGCGCAGCCTGGCCCGCCTGACTGTCGGCAGCTACCTGTCCGATGTGAATCAGTTGCTGGTTTCATCACGGCTGGAACCAGGCCGGGTGGACGCCGAAGCCTTGCGGCTTCATCTGCAGGACCTCACCCGGCTGGGCATGTCCGCTTCGACGCTGGCGCGCAAGCTCGCATCCATGAGGGCATTCTGCCGTTTCCTGGTGTCCGAGGGCGCGTTGCGGACCGACCCGGTTGAGGCGGTCCGGCTGCCGCGGCGGCGCCGGATGCTGCCGCGCGTGCTGTCGGCCGACGAGGTCGACCGGCTGATCAGCGCGGCCGCGCGAGGTCCGGACCGACCCTGGGGACTGCGGGCCAGGACGATGCTCGAGTTGCTGTACGGATGCGGCCTGCGAATTGCCGAGTTACAGGACCTGAGGGTTGCCGACGTGGTACTGGACGACCGCTACGTGCGGGTTGTGGGCAAGCGCAGCAAGGAGCGGATCGTGCCGCTGGGCGGCCCGGCGGAACAGGCCGTACGCGAGTACCTGTCGGATGGACGGTCGCACTTCGCCGGCAGGCGCGCGTGCCCCCAGTTGGTTCTGAACCGGCGTGGCGGACGGTTGTCGAGAATGGGAGCCTGGAAGATCGTCCGCCAGTGCGTGGCCCTGGCCGGGCTTCGCCAGCGCGTGACGCCTCACACGTTGCGTCACAGCTTTGCTACTCATCTGCTTGAAGGCGGGGCAGACCTGCGAGTGGTCCAGGAGCTACTCGGGCATGCCGACATAGCGACCACGCAGGTCTACGTACATCTCGACCGCGAATACCTGCGCGAGGTCTTCCGGACATTTCATCCGCGGGGCTAGACGACCGCGACCCCGAACGTACCGCGGACGACCTTGCCGATCACGCGGGCGCCGCGGAGCGAGGCCAGCAGCCGGGCCTTCCTGCCGGGCGCGCAGAACAGCACCATCCCGATGCCCATGTTGAAGGTGCGGTACATCTCGTGGGACGGTACGTCGCCGAGGCGGGCGATCAGCTGGAACAACTCTCCCGGGCGCCAGGAGCGGCGGTGGATCACGCAGGAGCATTCGGAGGGCAGCAGCCGGCCGAGATTCTCGTAGAACCCGCCGCCGGTTATGTGGGCCAATGCCTTGAGCGAGCCGAGCAGGGGATAGACCGCGGAGAAGTAGGAGCGATGGGGACGAAGCAACTCCTTGCCGAGCGGCCGCCGGAGTCCCTTGACGCGGGCGTCCATCTTCAGCCCGGCCCGCTCGAACAGCACCTTGCGGGCGAGCGAGTAGCCGTTGGTGTGCAGTCCGTTGGACGGCAAACCGATGAGAACATCGCCCGGCGCGATACGGCTGGCGTCGACGACCCGTTTCCGTTCGACCGCCCCCAGGATGAAGCCGACCAGGTCGAACTCGTCACCCTGGTACCAGCCGGGCATCAGCGCGGTCTCGCCGCCGACCAGGGCGCAGCCGTGCGCCCGGCAGGCTCTTGCCAGTCCCCTGACAACGTTGGCGACCAGGGCCGGCTCAAGCCGCGAGCCGGCCAGGTAGTCGAGGAAGAAGAGCGGTCGGGCCCCCAGGGTGAGGATGTCGTTGACGCAGTGGTTGACTATGTCCGTGCCGACAGTGTCGTGGCAGCCGCAGATCCGGGCAACGGTGAGCTTGGTGCCGACACCGTCGCAACTGGCAACCAGGAGCGGGTCGCGCCAGCCCTTGAGCTGGAAGAGAGAGCCGAAGAGTCCCACCTCGGAAACCACCCCGGGCGTGAAGGTGGAACGGGCGAGCCGGCCGATGGTCTTCTTCAGTTGGTTGGCGGCGTCGATGTCGACGCCAGCGTCGCGATAGCGCACGGGGAAATCTAGCCGGGCCGGCAACGAAGTCAAGCCGGCCGGGAGCAGGGCAGGCCGCCGTTTTGACCGCCGGTGTTCTCTGCTTGGTAGACTCACGCGCAATGGAATCCTACGCACCAACGCTTGACTCGCGTGTCCGTTCGGCTAAGATTCCGGCTCGACCGTTCAGGAGGACAACGTGAAAGACATCAGCCCGGAACAGGTCCGGAACATCGGCTTCTTCGGCCACGGCGGCGCCGGCAAGACCTCGATTTGCGAGGCCCTGCTGCTTGCGATGAAGCAGAATAACCGGCTCGGCTCGGTCGCCGACGGCACGGCGTTGCTCGATCATGACGAGGACGAAGTGAGCCGCAAGATCGGGATCAACCTGGCGCTCGGCTACGGCGAGTACCGGGACGTCCTGGTCAATATCGTCGACCTGCCGGGCTACGCCGACTTCTTCGGCAACGTGGTGTCCGGGATCAGGGCGGTCGACAGCGGCGTTGTTGTGGTTGATGCCTCCTCGGGTGTCGAGGTCGGCACCGAGATGGCCTGGCGCCGCCTGGATGAGGCCGGGCTCGCCCGGATCGTCGTCGTGACGAAACTGCGGCGCGAGAATACCGACTACTTTGGCACGGTCGAGGAGATGCGCAAGAGCCTGGGCACGAGCGTCACCCCGATATTCCTGCCGATCGGCAAAGAAGCTGGTTTCGAGGGCGCGGTCGACCTGCTGAACGACCGGGCGTATCGGTACGACAGCGGCAACCGCACCGAGGTACCGGTGCCGGCCGAGATGGCCGGCGCCATCAAGGAATGGAAGGAGCGGCTGGTCGAGGCCGCGGCCGATGCGGACGAGAACCTGATGGAAAAGTTCCTCGAGGGGGCCGAGATATCGCCGGCCGAGATGCGGCTGGGTGTTCGAAACGGCATCAAGGCCGGGGTGGTCTTCCCGGTCGTCTGTGCCGACGCGCTCGCCCAGGTCGGCACCGACCTCGTACTTGACCTGGCGGTTGATGTCCTGCCCGGCCCGACCGAGCTTTCGCCGCTCGAGGGCACCAGGCCGGACAGCACCGACGCGGTCAGGGTCGAGCGCCGGCCTGACGTGCCGTTGGCGGCACTCGTATTCAAGACCGTCTCCGAGTCGCACGTCGGCGAGATGAACTACATCAGGGTCTTCAGTGGCTCGCTTGAGAACGGGATGACCGTCCTGAACGCGACCACCGGGCGGGAGGAGAAGATCAACCAGATGTACCTTGTCAAGGGGCGGGAGCGGACCGAGGTTCCGCGACTGGGTACGGGGATGATCGGCGCCCTGGTGAAGCTCAAGGAGACGCACACCGGCGACACGCTCTGTGACCGTCGCGAGCCGGTGCGGCTTCCCGAGATTGCTTTTCCGAAGCCCTCGATCTCGGTGGCAATAGTGCCCCAGAGCAAGGGCGACGAGGCGCGCGTTTCGAATGGGCTCACCCGGCTGCGCGAGGAAGACCCCACTTTCTCATTCCACTTCAACCCCGAGCTTGGCCAGCAGCTCATCAGTGGCATGGGCGAGCTTCACCTTGACGTGGTTGTCGGGCGGCTGAAACGCCGGTTCGATGTCGTCGTCGAGCAGGTCAAGCCGCGCGTCGCCTATCGTGAAACCATCACCCGGAAGGCCGAAGCCCAGGGCCGGCACAAGAAGCAGACCGGCGGCCGCGGCCAGTTCGGCGATTGCTACCTGCGGCTCGAACCTCTGCCGCGTAGCGCCGGATTCGAATTCGTCGACGAGATCAAGGGCGGTTCGATCCCCGGTAAGTTCATTCCCTCGGTCGAGAAGGGCGTGCGCGAAGTAATGGAAAAGGGCATTCTTGCCGGCTACCGGATGGTCGACATCAGGGCCACGGTCTATGACGGTTCATACCACGACGTGGACTCGTCGGATATCGCCTTCAAGCTCGCCGCTATCCTTGCGTTCAAGAACTGCTGCGAGAAGACCGATGTGGTCCTGCTCGAGCCGATAGCGAATGTCGAGATCGCCGTTCCCGACAACTACACCGGCGACGTGATGGGTGACCTGAACTCCCGGCGCGGCCGGATCATGGGGATGGAATCCCAGGGGAGCCTCCAGGTGATCAAGGCCCAGGCGCCGGAAGCGGAGCTTTACAAGTACTCCAACAGCCTGCGCTCGATGACCCAGGGCCGTGGGTTCTTCTCGATGGAGTTCTCCCACTACGAGGAGGTCCCGCGTGAGAGCGCGGCCAAGGTTGTCGAGGAAGCACGGCGGGCCAAGCAGGAGGAGAGCTAGGCGCGACCGCGGAACCGTTCAAGCCTGGTGCCGCCGGCGCGAGCCGGCGGCGGGCCTTCGGGCAAGCGCCGCGGCAGCCAGCAGGCAGAGAATCGGTTCCACCGGCGCACGGAAGCGCGCCTCGCCAACCGGGCCAGCAAGCACGGTGAAGTAGAGTATCGGCGCCACGAGCCAGCGCAGCTCTCGGCAACGGGCAAGACCGGCAACCGCCAGTGTCACTAGTCCGAGCAAGAACAGGCTGGATATGACCAGGACCGTGGTTGCGAAAGTGCCGGCCCCTGCCAGTCGTGACTCGCGCACCAGCTTCAATGCGGCGGTCGGCCGTCCCCGGGCGGCCATTGCCAGGGCGGCCTGCCACACACGGTCGCGGGAGGGCGGCTTGCCGGCGTGGACCAGTAGCGGGCCGAGGCTGAGAGGCCCGGCGAAGCAGCCGACGAGTCCACCGAACTGGGACACCAGCGCGGGCCCGGGGTGGCGCAGGACGGTCTCGGCCCCGATGCGGCCGAGCGCGCGCCAGAAACCGACTTCGTCGGCAGGGTCGAGCGGACCGAAACGGGATTCGGCTTCCTGCCGCATCGAGTCGCGGGCTGCCTCGATTCCGATGCCGCGGGCGGCGGCCAGCGCGGTCGCGCCGTTGTACAGGAAGAGGTTGTGCTCGCCGGCGGTTGATACGACCCAGCGGCCTGAAGCACGGGCGTTGCGGGTTACCCATGGCAGTACCGCGAGTGCGGCGCAGGCCAGCAGGAGCAGCGCGTGAACCACCCGGTGTAAGGTCCGGAAACCGGACAGGAGCAGTGCCAGCAGCGAAAGCAGCAGCGGGAAGAAGAGCGCGATCGGTCGGACCAGCACCAGGAGGCCGGCCGCAACGCCGCAGGCGACTGCTTCCCGGGCGCGGCCCGACTCCCGCCAGCGCTGGAACAGCAGCAGGCAGGTCAACAGCAGAACCGTGAACAGCGTTTCGGAAACGGCCTTCGTGGCCAGGAAGGCGAGATTCGGGCTCAGGCCGACGAACAGGGCGGCCAGGCCGGCGTGGCGCGGTTCGAGGCCGAGCCGGCAGGCGAAACGGAAGGTCGCGATGACCAGCAGCACCGAAAGCAGCGCCTGCAGCGCGATGACCGCGGGCAGCGGGTTGGCGAAGAAGCGGAACAACGGGGCAAGAAGCATTGGCCAGCCGGGTGTTCGGAACAACTCGGGCCGCGCCAGCGGCCCCGGGTCCAGGGCAAACGACCGGTGAAAGGCCAGGCTCGAGCCGAGGGCGAGGTACTCGGCGGCGTCGCTGACCGAGTGGACGACCTTGGTCTCAAGGGGCACGCCGGCCGGCAGAATTGCCAACAGGCCGCGCACGAGAACTGCCGCCAGCAGTCCCGCAGCCAGCAGCCGGCTAGCTGATGTCATACCAGATGCCCTGGCTGCGCCGACGCCGGCGCGCCAGCAGCCCGACGAGGATGCCGACCACGAAGCCACCGATGTGGGCAAAATAGGCGACCCCGCCGGTTCCTGGAGCCGCGCTGCAGCCGTAGAACAGCTGGAGGAGAATCCAGAAGCCGAGCAGGACGAAAGCGGGCAGGTAGATGATGCGGATGAAGAACAGGATGGGCACGAGCGTCAGCACCCGGGCGCGCGGGAAGAGCACGAAGTACACTCCCATGACGCCCGAAATCGCCCCCGATGCGCCGATCATCGGCCGCAGCAGGGGATAGCGGAACAGCAGTTCACCGAGCGCGCCGGGGTTCCGGGCCGCGACCTCGAGCATTTCGGCCACTCCCACCGGCGGTGGCGCGTGGACAAGGCCGCCCGACATCACCAGGTGCAGCAGGCTGCCGAACAGCCCGGCTCCCAGGTAAACCAGGATGTACCAGCCCCGGCCGAGCGCATCCTCGACATTGTCGCCGAATATCCAGAGATAGAGCATGTTACCGATGATGTGGAAGAACCCTCCGTGGAGGAACATCGAGGTAATGAGCGTCCATAGGCGTTGCCCGCGGACCACCTCGGCCGGGACCATGCCCCAGGTGAAGGTGATGACATTGTCGAGCCTGGGGTCGGTAAGCTCGGAGAAAAGCTGGTAGAAGAAGACCAGCGTGCACGCCGCGACGAGGCCATAGGTGACCCAGGGGCGTGTCCGGGACCGGATGTCGTCGCGGAGCGGTATCATTGCCGCTCGACCAGCACCACGGCAAGGCAGGCGAGACTGACCCCGGGGCGGGCCAGCGAGGTTCCCTCGCAGGTCTTGGCCTTGAAGCCGACCCGGGCCGGTTCGACGTCAAGGATTTCCGCGACCCTGCCGCGAATGGCGTCGGCGTGCCGGGTCAGTTTGGGAGCATCGCAGACCACGACCAGGTCGGCGTTGACCGGTCGGCAGCCTGCATCCCGGGCACGGGCCAGCACCCGGCCTAAGAGCATTGCGGAGTCGGCATCGCGGTAGCGCGCGTCGGTATCCGGGAAGAGAGTGCCGATGTCGGGCAGGCCGCAGGCGCCGAGAACCGCGTCGGCCAGTGCGTGGAGCACGGCGTCGGCGTCGGAATGACCGGCCAAGCCCTGGTCGTGTTCCACCTCCACGCCGCCCAGCACCAGGCGGCGGCCGGGCGCGAAGTCGTGGGCATCGAAGCCGAGCCCGACGCTCAGCCGGCCCGGGGGAGTGCTCACCGCGTCCATTCTAGAACCCGTGCCCGGCCGGTCAAGGCCGGGGCGCGGGCGGCCGGTTGACACTGAGGCAGGTGCTGCGTAACATTGGCCCGTGTTGCGCGTAACCGTTGAAGGCAAGGAACGTTCCGTTGAGGACGGGAAGCTCATTGCCGACCTGTTCGAGGACCGGTCGGTCCTGGCCGCTCGGCTGAACGGCCGGCTGGTCGACCTCTCGGCTCCGCTCGAGGACGGGGCCGAGGTGGAGCCGGTCCGGTTCGATACCGAGGAAGGGCGTGACCTCTACTGGCACTCGGCCTCGCACCTGATGGCCCAGGCGGTCAAGCAGCTCTTTCCCGAGGCCCGGGTGGCAATCGGCCCGGCCGTGCCCGAGGGATTCTACTACGATTTCGAGGTCCCGAAGCCCTTCACCGAGCAGGACCTTGCTCGCATCGAGAAGCGGATGAAGAAGCTCAGCCAGCAGCGCGTCCGGGTCGAGCACAGGTGGCTCGGCCGCGAGGAGGCGCTCGAGCTTTTCCGCTCCCGCGGTGAGAACTACAAGGTCGAGCTGATTGAGAACCTGCCCGACGAGAGGATATCGGTCTACCAGCAGGGCGACTTCGTCGACCTGTGCCGCGGCCCGCACGTCGCCGATACCGGCCGCATCAAGGCAATCAAGCTCCTGAGCGTCGCCGGCGCGTACTGGCACGGCGACGAGAAGAACCCGATGCTGTCGCGGATTTACGGCGTCGCATTCCCGAGCCAGGAACAGCTCGACGAGCACCTCGCCCGGCTCGAGGAGGCGAAGCGCCGGGACCACCGCAAGCTCGGGGTCGCGCTCGACCTGTTCAGTTTCCACGAGGAAGCCGGGGCCGGGCTGATGTTCTGGCATCCGAAGGGCGCGGTTCTCTGGCGGATGATCGAGCAGTACTGGGTCAAGGAGCACCTGGCCGCCGGCTACCAGCTCATCCGCACGCCCCAGATCGCCCGCGGGCATCTCTGGGAGACTTCCGGGCACTACGCTCACTACCGCGAGAACATGTACACCCTGATGGTGGACGAGGAGGAGTACGTTCTCAAGCCGATGAACTGCCCGGGACACATGTTGATCTACAAGACCCGGGTTCACTCCTACCGTGACCTGCCGCTGCGGCTCACCGAGTGGGGCACGGTTCACCGCTACGAGCGATCCGGTACGCTGCACGGCGCGATGCGGGTTCGCGGGTTCACCCAGGACGACGCCCACATTTTCTGCACCGCGGAACAGGTCGAGAGCGTGGTCCGCGAGGTGGTCGAGCTCAGTCTCAAGATACTGCGCGGCTTCGGGTTCGAGGAGTTCCGGATCGACCTGTCGGTTCGCGACCCGAATCACGCCGAGAAGTACTTCGGCACCGACGAGCAGTGGCAGATGGCCGAGGGCGTCCTGCACAAGGTGCTGCAGGACATCGGGTTGCCGTTTCACCGGGCAGAGGGCGAGGCGGTCTTCTACGGCCCGAAGATCGACATCAAGCTGGTGGACGCGCTCGGTCGCGAGTGGCAGTGCCCAACCTGCCAGTTCGACTTCAACCTGGGTGAGCGCTTCAACCTGCGCTACACCGGCGAGGACGGCCAGCATCACGGGGTCTTCCTTGTGCACCGGACCGTGCTCGGCGCCATCGAGCGGTTCGTGGGAATCCTCACCGAGCACTACGGCGGCGCGTTTCCGACCTGGCTGGCGCCGGTCCAGGCCCGGGTGATGGCAGTCACCGACGCGCAGAACGACTATGCCCGGCAGGTGTACGACCGGTTGCAGCAGAGGAACTTAAGGGTTGAAATCGACGCCAGAAGTGATAAAATCGGCTACAAGATTGCCGAAGCTGAACGAATGAAGGTACCCTGGATGTTGATAGTCGGAGCCCGGGAGGCCGAAGCCGGGACCGTCTCGGTCCGCCGGCACGGCCGGGGCGACCTGGGACCGCAACCGGTCGAGCGGGCAATGGAGAGTATCCTGGAGGAAGTCGCTGTTCCGTAAGCGCCGGGGCCGTGGTAAGGTCCCCCGCGACGCCTTCATCGGTCGGCCGAAGGTCAACGGCCAGATACGCGACCCCTACGTTCGCGTTGTCGGGCCGGACAAGAAGGCCATCGGCATAATGCCGACGCGCGAGGCGTATGCGCTGGCCCAGCGCCAGGGGCTGGACCTTGTTTTGGTGGCCCCGACCGGCGACCCGCCGGTCTGTGGCATAATGGACTTCGGTAAATGGCTGTACGAGCAGAAAGTCAAGCAACGGGAGTCCAAGAAGAAGCAGCACTCGGCCGAAGTCCGCGATATGAGATTGAAGATGAAGATAAGTGCGCACGACTACGACACGAAACTCCGCAAGATGCGGGAGTTTCTTGAGGCGAAAGACCGCATCCGGGTCACCTTGTGGATCCGGGGGCGGGAAGTCGTGCATACCGACCTGGCGTTGGAGTTACTCAACCGGCTGGGAGCCGACCTTGCGGATGTAGCCCGGGTCGACGGCAAGCCGAGAATGCAGTTGGAAGGCAGGAAGAACATACAGCTGATGCTGGTGCCAAAATGAAGAAGTACAAAACCAAGACTCTCAGCTCGCTGAAGCGACGCGTCAAGAAGACGGCCCGGGGCAAGTACCTGCACGGTCACCCCGGGACGAACCACAACAACGGCTGCAAGAGCAAGCGCCAGAAGCGCAGGCTGCGCCAGCCCGGGACCACCACCGGCTCGCAGCAGAAGCGGCTTGCCGAGCTGGCGCCGTACAAGTAGGGAAACGCCATGCCCAGGGTCAAGACCGGAGCCTATACCAAGCAGCGCCGCAAGAAATGGCTGAAGGCCGCGCGCGGCTATTTCGGCGGCCGCTCCAAGCTCTACAAGAGCGCGCGGCACCAGGTGATGCACGCACTGGTGAGCGCGTACCGCGAGCGCCGCAAGAAGAAGCGCCGCTTCCGCGCCCAGTTCATCACCCGGATCAACGCCGGCATCCGGCCGCTCGGCATCAACTACTCGAGCTTCATCCACGGCCTCAAACTGGCCGGGATTGAGATTGACCGGAGCGTGCTCGCCGAGATGGCCGTGGTCGCGCCCGAGGACCTGGGCCGGCTGGTCGAGCTGGCCAAAGAGGAACTCGCGGCTGCGGCGCCGGCAGCGGCCTAGAGTACGGGACCAGGAAAGCGAACCGCCGCCCGGAAGGGCGGCGGTTCCTCTATCGGGGCGACCCGATTTGAACGGGCGACCCCCAGCACCCCAAGCTGGTGCGCTAGCCAACTGCGCCACGCCCCGACTCGTACGACAGAATGGTAGCCGACGGCCGGCCCCAGTCAACCGGGAGGACTACTCGAGCGGGAGTTCGTTCACCCACGCCTCGACCAGCCGGCCGCGGGGCGTGTAGAGCAGCAGCACCTCCCAACCGGCGATGCCGCGCTTCTCCTCGGGCGCGCACGAGCGGGCGAACCAGCGGACGATGACAAGGTCGCGGGAAGTGTCGGCCGCCACGTACATCGGCCGGAACTCAAGCGCCGACTTCGCGTCGAAGCGCTCACGCACCAGGCCGCGCAGCACGTCCTCGTGACAGCGGGAGTCCCTGATCCACGGCTCGGCTCGCTTGATACGCGGGTCGTCGCCGGGCAGGAACTCGACCCCGCCGCGATACCAACCGGTGTGCACCACCGGCCCGGACGGCCGCTCCAGCCGGACCACCTGTGACGAAGGCGGGCCGCAGGCGAGGAGGATTAGCAGCAAGCCCGGCCAGCGCGCGCGCATCATCGGCTATGGTCCTGCCCGGCCGGTGTTGCCGAGGTCGCGCTGGAACTTGGGCCAGGGTGAGTCGGCAAGGGGGGATGGACCGTGGATGGCGAACAGCGTGTCCTCGCTCAGGACATAGACCGTGCCGTCCGGGCCCGGGCAGGTGAACGGATACCAGGAAAGGCCGAGCGTTGTGCCCCAGCGCAGCGAACCGTCGGGTTCGAGGGCCTGGAGTTCGTCTTCGCACGCCCAGAGGATGCTGCCGTCCTCGCAGAGCGCAAGCGATGACACGTATCCTTCGAGGTCAGGCTCGTCATGGCGCCACAGGACCTCGCCGGAAGGACTCAGCCTGGTTACGTGGTTGTCCGATGGCACGTAGACGGAGCCGTCGCTGCCTACCACCGCGCCCGTGCCGACGGACGTCCCGGTGTGGTATGTCCACTTTTCGGAGCCAGTAGTCGGGTCAAGCGCGAGCAGGCATGCGATGTCGCGTCCGCCCAAGACATACAGCGTTCCGTCGTGTCCGACAGCAAGGTTCATCACGCCGTACATCCGGTGCTCCTCCGAAGACCACAGGATTTCGCCGTTGGCAGGGTCAAGGGCGAGGATGCGCTCGTGGTCGCCGCGGGCGAACACGGTCCCGTCGGTCCCGATGACGGGCGGGGTGTGCATGCTCGCGCCCAACGCGGCGGTCCAGAGGGGTACCGAGTCCTGGTCGAAAGCCATGACGTTGCCGGCGACGTCAGCGGCGATGAGCGTGCCGTCGCCGGCGAGCGTCAACCGGTCAACGGCGAAGCCCGGCTCGAACCGCCAGCGCGCCGACCTGTCCGCATCGATTGCGGACAGCGTGACCGGCCCGTAAGGTACGGGTCGGCCTGAGTAATAGACGATTCCATCGCCTCCAATGACCGGACTGCTGCAGGCATTGTGGCCGTCTTGCCACCTCACCGACCCGTCTTGCGGGTCCAGCGCAAGCAGGCCCCGGTCCTGGGTCGGCAGGTAGACCGTGCCGTCGGTGCCGATTGCCGGGTAGCTGCCGTCGGCCCGCCAGACTTCGATTCCCCATTTGACCGTGCCCTCGCGGTGAACCGGGATGCTGAACCAGTTTGACCACTGCGAGGTGTAGCCCTCATCCTGGGACCGGACCCGCACCCGGGCCGGGGTGGTGCGGCCGATGACCCTGGTCGAGCAGTTAAGCGTGTCGCCACCGGACAGCCATTCGGACCAGCGAGAGTCCTCGCCTGCCTCCCAGGCGAACTGGAAACGCAATGCGTCGTTCTCCGGGTCGGTGACGCATACCCGGAACTCGTTGACGGTTCCGAGGTAGACGCTGTCGGTCACCGGCAGGAGCGCCGGGATGCCCGGGGCGTTGTTGGCGTCGTCCTCCACGACGACGCCGAGCGGGAGGGACCAGTCGGAGACGCTGCCGCGCTGGTCGCGGGCGCGGGCGGTGACGTAGTACTCGCCCTCGGCCTGCCAGGCGTGGTCGGCCGAGAATGTCGCGCCCGACTCCTTCAACTCCGACCATTCGGTCTGCGTGCCGTCGCCCCAGTCGAACTGGACCGCCACCTGGTCGCCCTCGTCGAGGTCACGGCCGGTCGTGGTGTAGTTGTAGCTGATGCCGGTCCGGGCCGCCTCATAGCCCTCGGGCGCGGCCGGGTCGCGCGGCGGGAGGTTATGGCAGGTGAGAGTCAGCAGGACGAGCAGGACGACGAGGCAGCGCGCGCGCGTCATCGGCTACGGTCCTGCCCGGCCGGTGTTTCCGAGGTCGCGCTGGAACTTGGGCCAGGGGGAGTCGGCGAGCGGGGCCGGGCCGTGGACCGCGTAGAGGGAGTCCCAGCCCGCGACGTAGATGGTTCCGTCCCGGCCCAGGGTCGGCAGTCTCATCGGCTCATACGACAGCATCAGCCTGTTCTGCCACCTGAGGTTGCCCGACTGGTCAAGGGCGACCAGGCCGTT
>JAFGQF010000087.1 GCA_016935775.1 Caldifarciminota bacterium | reverse complement strand
GAGGAGTACCGCGTCGAGCTCCAGCGCCTGGCCCGCGACCTCGGGGTCCAGAACCGGGTCGTGTTCCATAACCGGTTCGTGGATATTGACGAACTCTGCCGCTTCCTGGGCGCGGCCGACGTCTACGTGACGCCCTACCTGAACCCGGCCCAGGCCGTGTCCGGGACCCTCGCCTATTCGCTCGGCTCGGGCAAGGCGGTCATCTCGACGCCCTACTGGTATGCCGAGGAGCTGCTGGCCGAGGGCCGCGGCCGGGTCGTGCCGTTCCGCGACCCCGACGCCATCGCCGCGACGACGGTCGAGCTGTTCGACAACGAGGCCGAGCGGCACGTGATGCGCAAGCAGGCGTATGCGTTCGGGCGCCGGATGATCTGGAAGGAGGTCGCCCGGGAATACCTGGCCTGTTTCGAGCGCGCCGCCGTTGAGCGGTTGCGCGACCCGGTGCTGGTGGACCGCGTCGCGGTCGAGGACCCGCTGGACATGGCCCTGCCCGAGCTCAACCTCGCCCACCTGCTCACCCTGACCGACGACACCGGCATCATCCAGCACGCCTGCAACACCGTGCCCAACCTCAACGAGGGCTACACGGTCGACGACAATATCCGGGCGCTGATTGTCGCCCTGCGCGCGCAGGAGCACGACAAGGACACCGCGTTCCTCCGCCGGCTGACCGGCCGGTACCTGGCCTTCATCGCCTTCGCTTTCAACCGGGACAACGGGCGCTTCCGCAACTTCCTCGGCTATGACCGCCGCTGGCTCGAGGCCACCGGGTCCGAGGACGCCCACGGCCGCGCGCTCTGGGGGCTTGGCTGCGCAATCAGGTTCTCGCACGACGACGCCCGCGTTGCGCTGGCGATGAACCTTTTCGATGCGGCCCTGCCGGCGGTCGAGCTTTTCACCAGCCCGCGGGCCTGGGCCTACACCCTGCTCGGCCTGTCGCTCTACGTCCGGCGCTTTCCCGGCGCCAGCAACGCCTACCGGGTCCGCGCTGCACTGGCACGGCGCCTGCTCGAGCTGTACCGGGCCGGCGTCGGTGACGACTGGCTCTGGTTCGAGCGGTCGCTCGCCTACGGCAATGCCCGGCTCAGCGAGGCGCTGATCGGCGCGGGCGCCGACCTGGCGGACGAGGCGATGACCAACGCCGGGCTCGAATCGCTGGAATGGCTGGTCCGGGTCCAGACCGCCGAGGCCGGCAATTTCTCGCCCGTCCCCAATACCGGCTGGCAGTGCGGCCAGCCGCGGCCCCACTTCGACCAGCAGCCGATTGAAGCCCAGTGTACCGTCGACGCCTGCTTCCGGGCCTGGCGGGTCACCGGCGAGCGCCGCTGGCGCGAGCGCATGAGCCTCGCCTTCGAGTGGTTCCTCGGCCGCAATGACCTCGGCCGGCCGCTCTACGACTACGCCAGCGGCGGCTGCCACGACGGGCTCCACGCCGAGGGCGTCAGCGCCAACGAGGGCGCCGAGTCGACCCTCGCGTTCCTGGGCGCCCTGCTGACGATGCGGCACGCCGAGCCCGCCGATATCGAGGGAGAATCATGACCGACGACAACCAGCTCTTCCAGCGCCATCCCGGCAACCCGATCCTGACCGCGGCTCAGTGGCCGCACACCGTCAACGCGGTCTTCAACCCCGGCGCGGCCCGGATGCCCGACGGCAGCACCGTCCTGCTCTGCCGGGTCGAGGACCGCCGCGGCATCTCCTGCCTCTGGGCCGCCCGCTCGGACGACGGCGTCGCCGGCTGGCGGATCGACCCCGCGCCGGTGCTCTTCCCCGACCCGCAGAACCACCCGGAGGAGACCTGGGGCGTCGAAGACCCGAGGATCGTCTGGCTCGAGGAACTCGGCCGGTACGCGGTCACCTATACCGCCTACTCGGAGACCGGGCCGGCGGTGTCGCTGGCCCTGACCGCCGACTTCCGCGAGTTCGAGCGGGTCGGCGTGGTGATGCCGCCGGAGGACAAGAACGCCGCGCTCCTGCCGCGCCGGGCCGGCGGTCGCTGGCAGATGCTCCATCGGCCTCACACCGGGCTCGGCGCCGCCATCTGGATTTCGGAGTCTCCCGACCTTTTCCACTGGGGCCAGCACCGGCTCCTGCTCCCGCCCCGGCGCGGCGCGTGGTGGGACGCGAACAAGATCGGCCTGAGCACGCCGCTCATCGAAACCGACCGCGGCTGGCTGATGCTCTACCACGGCGTGCGGATGACCGCGGCCGGCTGCCTCTACCGGGTCGGGCTCGCGCTCCTCGACTCCGCCGACCCGGACCGGGTCCTGCTGCGCGGCGACGAGTGGGTGTTCGGCCCGCGCGAGAGCTACGAGCGCCAGGGCGATGTCGGCGACGTGGTCTTTCCCTGCGGGTACACCCGCGGCCCGGAGCCGGACCTGCTGCGCATATACTACGGCGCGGCCGACACCAGCATCGGGGTGGCCGCCGCCCGCATCTCGGAACTCCTGGGCTGGCTGGAAAGCCATTCCTCCGCGGATTCCGTTCCCTGCTGACGGGCGGCAACGCCGGGAGCCGGAAACCGG
>JAFGQF010000086.1 GCA_016935775.1 Caldifarciminota bacterium | reverse complement strand
GCCCGACCGGCTCTGGCGCAACACCGAGTCGGGGTTCGTGGACGCGACCGGGCCGGCCGGCATCGCTGCGCCCTACGGCGAAGACCGCGCCGGCCGCGGCGTGGCCTGGGCCGACTTCGACGATGACTCGGACCAGGACTGCTTTGTCGCCAACTACCGGCTGCAGGAGAACTTCCTCTGGCTGAACCGCGGTGACGGCACGTTCGAGAACGCCGCGCCCCGCCTCGGTGTCGCCGGCGACGAGGTTGACGGCTGGTTCGGCCACACCATCGGCGCGGCCTGGGCCGACTTCGACAACGACGGCGACCTCGACCTGTTCACCGCCGACCTCGCCCACCCGCGCTACATCGAGTTCTCCAACCGCTCCCGGCTCTACGAGAACCTCGGGCCCGGCGCCGAGCCGCGCTTCCGCGATGTCCGGGCCAAGTCCGGCATCCGCTACGAGGAGACCCACTCCAACCCGGCCTGGGCCGACGTGGACAACGACGGGGACCTCGACCTGTACATCACTTCAATCTACGAGGGCCGGCGGTCGTTCCTGTACGAGAACCTCGGCCGGCCGTTCCCGGATTCCTGCGTGCTCTTCCGCGAGACCACCTGGCTCAGCGGCACGCGGGCGGACAACGGCTGGGGCTGCGCGTTCGCCGACTTCGACAACGATGGCGATATGGACCTCGTCGTTGGGTCCGGGTCAGGAGTCCGGCTCTATCGCAACGACCTGCGACCGGGCAACCACTGGCTCCAGGTCCGGGTCGTCGGCCGGCGCGCCAACCGGGCCGGCATCGGCTGCCGGGTTACGGTCCGGCGCGGCGACGAGGCCTGGATTCGCGAGGTGTCGGGCGGGTCGGGCACCACCAGCCAGGATATGCTGGTCCAGCACTTCGGGCTCGGGGAATCGGACGCGCCGGTTGACGTCGAGGTGAATTTCGGCAGCGGCCGCGCCCGGCGGCTCGAAGGCGTGCCGCCCGGCTGGCGGATTACCGTCGAGGAGCCGGACTAGCGACGCCTGCGGAACGGGAACAGGAACGGCACCCGTGCCGCGTAGCTCTCGAAGTCGGCCTTGAGCTGAACCGCCAGGCCGCGGTCCTCGTGCCGGGCCTGGACCAGGACCAGCGGCAGCCCGATGGCCAGCACCAGCGCCAGCCCGCCCCAGGAGTTGAACGCCAGCGCCGCGCCGACGAGTTGCACCAGCGTCGCCAGGTAGCGCGGGTGGCGTGACCACTGCCAGTTTCGCTGTTGCACCAGCTTGCGCACGGGCACCAGCCCCTCGCCGCCGGCCGGCTCGCGCGCCAGGCGCACCATCACCGCCAGCGTGTCCAGCCGCAGCCACGTGCCGGCAGCGAAGACAACGATGCCCGGGAACCATGCAACCGCCGGCGGCAGCGGGAACTGGGTCCAGCCCCACCAGCCGTAGTCGGCCACCAGGTAGCCGAGCAGCGGGTAGACGTAGAACGCGAACACCCCGCGCCAGAGCGCCGAGCTCTCAACCTTGCCGGTCTGGAAGAACGGCGAGCCAACGTAGTACTCGAGCGCCAGCCAGAGCACGAACAGCCAGGCGAGCGCGGTCGGCATCAGCGCCCGCGCCGGCGCGGCATCCAGGAAGAAGTTGCGGAAGAAGACCAGGAAGTAGAACGTCACCAGCACGGTCCAGGCGAACCGGCTGAGCCGGAAACGGGTGAGCAAGCCGGTCATTGCCCGGCCCGGCCGAGGACCTCGACGGCCCGCTCCCAGAGCGCCAGGCTGTCCGGCTCGGCCCCGCCCGCCGCCGCCTCGGGATGCCGGGCGAGGAAGCCGCGCGTCGCCAGCAAACGGTATTCCTTGTTCAACGGCATCCGGACCATCGTCACGCCTTTGCGCCACCCGGCCTGCACCGGCTCCTGCTTGAGCAGCGACTGAACCTCGCGGCCGGTCAGCGTCACCAGCGCGGCCCGGCCCGGTTCCTCGAGCAGGTCAATGACCCGGCCGACGGTGACCGGCCCGGGCCCAAGCGAATCCCGGAACAGCGGCCGGTCGTGCAGGAAGCCGTCAACGCCCTTCCCGACGCTGCCCGCGACCAGCGCGTTGGTCAGGGTCGCGGCCGGGATGGCAAGCTGGGCCGTGGTCACCGGCCGCCCGGCCAGCGTCTCGACCGCCGCGACCACCGAGTCGAGCACCGCCCGCAGTTCAACCCCGGGCCTGGCATCCACCGGGACCGGCGCGGTCGCACGGAAACCGGCAATCCTTCCTCCGTCAATGGTCATCTCGAGCCGGGCAAGCTCGCCCGGGCGGGCCGGGACCGCGACCGAAGGCCGGTTCGCCTCCTCGGCGCCGACCGCGAAGTCCGCGTCACCGTCCGGCAGCGGCCCGGCCGGCCGGACCGCGATGCCGACCACCTCGGCCCGCCGCCTGAGCAGCGGCAGGACCTTGCCGGCCGCGAAACGCGGGGCGACCAGCCCGACGCCCGGCAGGTCGAGCCGCGGGTCGGCCGAGTCTGCCCAGACCGCGGTCAGCCCGAGCGCCGCGCCATTGACCTGGCGGACGTAGAACGGGTGGCCCAGCTCGGCCCCGGTGCTGTCGACGATGTTCGCGCCGAGAAACTGGAAACGCGACTCCCCGACCAGCTCGGCCAGCCGGCCGGTCCCGAACTCCAGCCACTCCGGCCCGAGCACGACCGCGTCGGCGCCAGCCGCCTCGACCAGCCTGACCTGCGCCGCGCCCCGGGTCAGGTAGGCGGCGCGCCGGTCGGCCAGCGCATCGCCGCCGACCAGCCAGACACAGGCCCCGGAAGTGCGGCGGCCCTCGACCAGGGCGCCATGGTACGCGATATCTTCGAGAGAGAGCGGCCCGGAAACGAAAACCGTCACCGGCGTGCCGGCCGGCCGCAGCCGCCCCGGGCAGCCGGCAAGGAACAACGCGACCAGCAGTGCCGCGACCGGCGGCACGAAGCGGAGTCCTCGCGGCTGGCGCAGCACGGCGGCATTATAGGGGTCGGTGCGGGCCAGTCAAACCACCGAAGAGCAGCGGGCGGCCCGCAGGCCGCCCGCATAGCCCCATGGGGATTTGAACCCCAGTCTTCTGGCTGAGAACCAGATGTCCTGGGCCGGACTAGACGATGGGGCCGCGCCGGAATGCTAGCGATTTGGCGCACCGAGTCAAGTCAGCGAGGCGCCGGTTGACAGCCCGGCGCGGCACGCTATTCTCATCTGCTGGATATGTCAATAACCATCAGGAGGTAAAGGTGGAAACCACGAACAGCCCCGCGCAGCCGACGGCCCCGACCGCCCCGAAGACCCACGGCAAGGCAATCGCTGCGCTGATTCTCGGCATCTGCAGCCTGATCATCCCCTTCGCCGGCCCGGTCTGCGGGATAATCGCCATCATCCTCGGCGCGATGAGCATGAAGGCGATCAACGCCAGCGCCGGCCGCCTGACCGGCAAGCCGATGGCGATCATCGGCCTCGTCCTCGGCATCCTCGGACTGATTGCCAGCACCATCATCACCATCTCGGTCCTCGGCCTGTTCGCGCTGGCCTCGATGGAAAACACCGCTCTCATCACCGTCCTGCCCCTGGCCTGAGCCGAACGTCACGAAAGAGCGAGGGTGCGACCCGCGGGTCGCACCCTCGAAGCTTGTTGAAGCCGGTCTAGCCCTGGGAGCCGACCGCCCGCTTGCCGGCCTTCTTGACTACCCGCTCGCCGCGGTAGCGGATGCCCTTGCCCTGGTAGTTGTCGGGCGGCTTGATGGTGTGGATCTCGGCCGCCACCTCGCCGACGAGCTGCTTGTCGATGCCCTTGAGCACGATCTCGAACATCTGCTGCTTGGTGTCGTCCGGGTTTGGAAGCTGGTTGACGTCGACGCTGAGGCCGGCGGGGATCGTCACGTCCACCTGGTGCGAGTAGCCGCAACTGATCTGGACGCCGGCGCCCGCCTTCTGAACGCGGTAGCCCATTCCCCGGACCTGCAGCGCCTTCTCGTAGCCCTCGGTGACCCCGACGATGGCGTTGCGGACCAGCGCCCGCACCGTTCCGACCCGGGCGCGCGGCACGCCGGCGCCCGCGCTGACCACCAGTTCCTTGTCCTTGATTTCGGCCTCGACCCCGGCCAGCAGCGGCAGCTTGAGCTCGCCGAGCTTGCCATTGACAGTTACCTGGCCGGCGCCGGTCGTGACCTGGACCGTGGCGGGGATGGGTATCGGCCGGTAGTTCTTTGCCATCTCGCTACCAGACCCGGCAGACAACCTCGCCGCCGATCGACTCGCGCCGGGCGTCACGGTCGGTCATCAGGCCCCGGGAAGTGGAGATGATCGCGATGCCGAGCCCGCCAAGAACGCGCGGCAACTCGTCCGCGCCGACGTAGACCCGGCGGCTCTGGCGCGACACCCGCTCGATTCCGAGCACGACCGACTTGCCGTCCTCGTCGTACTTCAGCGTCACCACGAGGCTCTTCTCGATGCCCTCGCCGTCCACCTGGAAGTTGCTGATGTAGCCTTCCTCGAGCAGGATGCGGGCGATCTCGTAACGGAACTTCGAGAACGGGACGCGCACATCCTTGTAGCGCGCCATTATGCCGTTCCGCAGTCGGGTCAGGAAATCGGAAATGGTGTCCAAACCGATCCTCCTACCAGGTCGCCTTGCGCACGCCCGGCACCTCGCCCCTGAGCGCCAGCTCGCGCAGGCACAGCCGGCAGAGCTCGAACTTGCGGTAGACCGCGCGCGGCCGGCCGCAGCGCCGGCAGCGGTTGTATTTGCGGACCGGGTACTTCGGCTCGCGCCGGGACTTGACAATCAGACAGCGTTTCGCCATCGGCTATTTCCTCCGAAACGGCATCCCCAGCGCCTCGAGCAACGCCCGGGCCTCGTCGTCGTGCTTCGCCGTGGTATGGAATGTGATGTTCATCCCGAAGACTTTCTTGACCTTGGCGGTCTCGATCTCCGGGAAAATGAGCTGCTCGGACAGCCCGAGACTGTAGCTGCCCCGGCCGTCGAACGAGTCGGGCGAGAAGCCCTGGAAATCGCGGATCTGCGGCGCCGCGAAATTGCAGAACCGGTCGAAAAACTCGTACATCCGGTCGCCGCGCAGGGTCACCTTGACCCCGAGCGGCATCCCCTGGCGGATCTTGAAGGCCGCAATCGCCCGGCGGGCGTAGGTCCGCACCGGCCGCTGGCCGGCGATCAGCGCCAGGTCCTCGGTGATCAGGTCGAGCACCTTGGCATCCGCCACCGCCTCCTTGGTGGTCGTGTTGAGCACGACCTTCACCAGCCTGGGAACCTGGTTGGGGTTGCGGTACTCGAACTGCTTGGTGAGCGCCGGGCCCACCCGCTCAACGTATTGCTGTTTCAGTCGCGGCGTCATGTGTCGATTATCTCGTCGCACTCGCGGCACACCCGGACGCGCCTGCCCTCGTGGGGCTCGCGCCGGACCTTGGTCCGCTTGCCGCACTTCGGGCAGAGCAGGACGACATTGCTCTCTTCCACCGGCGTCGGCAGGTCAATTATGCCGCCCGGCTTGTCCGCGCGGGTGGTCCGCCGGTGCTTCTTCGCCAGCCGCAGCCCCTCGACGATCACCCGGGCCCGGCCGGTCTGCTTGTTGCGCTGTACTTCAAGCACCTTGCCCCGCCTGCCGCGCTCTTCGCCGGTCAGCACCTCGACCAGGTCGCCCTTGCGCAGTCTCATCTAAACAACCTCCGGCGCCAGCGAAACGATCTTGGTGAACTTGCGCTCGCGCAGTTCGCGCGCCACCGGGCCGAACACCCGGGTACCCTTGGGCTCGCCCTTGTCATCAATCAGCACGCAGGCGTTGTCGTCGAAACGAACGTAGGTGCCGTCCGGCCGGCGCAGTTCCTTGCGGGTCCGGACCACGACCGCCTTCGACTTGTCACCCGCCTTGACCGCGGCGTTGGGCATCGCCTGCTTGACCGTCACCAGCACGGTGTCGCCAAGAGTGCAGAACCGGCGGAAGGAACCGCCGTAGACCTTGATGACCATCGCCCGGCGGGCGCCCGAGTTGTCGGCAACGTTCAGCCGGCTGTATTCCTGGATCATATCCGCTTCACCACCCGCCAGCGCTTGAGCTTCGAAAGCGGCCTGGTCTCGGTGAGCAACACCCGGTCACCCGGCTGGCACTCGGCGCGCTCGTCGTGGGCGTAGAGCTTGCTCCGGCGCTTGATGTACTTCTTGTACTTGGTATGCAGTTCCAGCCGCTCGATCTCGACGACGACCGTCTTCTGCATCTTGGCGGACTTGACCTTGCCGATCACCGTCCGCCGCTCGTTGCGCTTGATCATCACTTCTTCTCCGTCGCCCCGGCAACCGGCGCGCCGGCCTTCTCGCGCAGCACCGTTTCGCAGCGGGCGATATCCCGACGCAGGCTCCGCAGTCGCAGCGGGTTGGGCAATTCCTCGGTCCCGAGCCGGAGCCGGAGCTTGAACATCTCTTCACGCATGTCGCGGACCCGGCGCTGCAGTTCCTCGGGAGTGAGCTCGCGCAGGTCAGAAGCCTTCATACTGCATCTCCTCCCGGGCCAGCACGCGGGTGCGGCACGGCATCTTGCTGCCGGCCAGCCGGAGCACCTTGGTGGCCTCGGCCTCGGTCAGCCCGGACAGCTCGAACATCACCGAGCCGGGCTTGACGACCGCGACCCAGAACTCGGGCGAACCCTTGCCCTTGCCCATCCGGGTTTCGGCCGCCTTCTTGGTGACCGGCTTGTGAGGAAAAACCCTGATCCAGAGCTTGCCCGTGCGGCGCAGCGCCTTGGTCAGCACCAGCCGGGCCGCCTCGATCTGCCGGGCGGTGATCCACGCCGGGCCGGTGGCCATCAGGCCGTACTCGCCGAAATCGACGCGGTTGGCCGAGGTCGCCTTGCCGCTTCGGCGGCCGCGCATCTGCTTGCGGTACTTGATCCGCTTGGGCATCAACATCGGCTAGATCCCCGCGTTCGGCGCTACCTCGCCCTTGTAGATCCAGACCTTGACCCCGACCGTTCCGGCGATCGTCCTGGCGACCTCGCAGGAGTAGTCGATGTCGGCCCTGAGGGTATGCAACGGCACCTTGCCCTCGCGCTGGTACTCGCTGCGGGCGATCTCGTGGCCGCCCAGCCGTCCCGAAACCATCACCTTGATACCCTGGGCACCGAGCCGAACGGCCTGCTGGACCGCCCGGCGCATCGCCCGCCGGTGGGCGATCCGCTGCTCGAGCTGGCGGGCGACGTTCTTGGCCACCAGCCGCGACTCGAGCTCGGGAACCCGGACAACCTCGACCAGCAGGGTCACCTCGCGGTTGACCAGCCGCTTGATTTCCTCGCGCAGCGCCTCGAGGTTCGACCGCCGGGTCCCGAATACCATCCCGGGCCGCGCGGTGTGGATCGTGATCGTCGTCCGGTTCGCCACCCGGCGAATCTGGACGTCGGCGATCATCGCCTCGGGCAGCTTAGCGTCAATGTAACGGCGAACCTGCAGGTCCTCGTGCAGGTAGGCGCAGTACTTCTTGCTCTCGAACCAGGACGATTTCCAGCCCTTGGTGATGCCGAGCCGGAAACCGAGCGGGTGTGTCTTCTGACCCATGCTAGGCCTCAACTCCCTTTTTCGTCGCCACCTTGACGATGACGTGGCAGCTCCGCTTGCGAATGACCGAAGCCCCGCCCCGCGGCCCGGGCCGCCAGCGCTTCATCGTCGGGCCCTGGTCGATGCGCGCGTCGGTCACGACGAGGTCCTCCTCGTGGAGCTTTGCCTTGCCGGCCTTGGCGATGGCGTTGGCCACCGCGCTGCGCAGGGTCTTGAGCACCGGCGCCTTGGTGGGCCGGTGCAGGAATACCAGGGTGCGGAGCGCTTCCGGGACGTCCTTGCCCCGAATCAGCGCGACCACCGGGCCCAGCTTCTTGGCCGAACCGTGCTGGTAGCGGCTGGTGGCGGATGCTTCCATCACTTGCGCTCCTCGGTCTTCTTCTTGACGCCCGAGTGCCCGCGGAAAGTCCTGGTGGGCGCGAACTCGCCCAGCTTGTGGCCGACCATCCGCTCGGTTACGTACACCGGCAGGAACCGGTTGCCGTTGTGCACCGCGATGGTGAATCCGACGAACTCCGGCGGTATCACCGAACGCCGGGCATAGGATTTCACCGTCCGCTTCTCACCGGCGTCGGCCATCGCGCGGATGCGCCGGAAGAGCTTCTCGTCTATGAACGGGCCCTTCTTGATCGAACGTCCCATTTACCGCTTTCTCCTCTGGACGATGACGCGGCTGGACTTCTTCTTGCGGTTGCGGGTCCGCGCGCCCTTGGCCGGGAATCCCTTGGCCGAGCACGGGTGCCGGCCGCCCGAGGTCTTGCCTTCGCCGCCGCCCATCGGGTGGTCCACCGGGTTCTTGACCACCGCGCGCACTCGCGGCCGCCGGCCGCGATGGCGCACTCGTCCTGCCTTGCCGATCGAGATATCCTTGTGCTCGGGGTTCGACACCTTGCCGATCGTCGCGTAGCAGCCGAGGTCGAATTTGCGGATCTCGCCCGACGGCAGCCGCAGCACGGCCCACTTCTCTTCCTTGGCCATCAACTGGGCCGACGTGCCGGCCGAACGGACAAGGAAGCTCCGGCCGTTGGGCTGGAACTGGACATTGTGGACCTCGACGCCCGCCGGGATGTCGGAAAACGGCATCGCGTTGCCGTTGCGGACCGGCAGGTTGCGCCCGGCCTGGATCTGGTCGCCGACCGCGAGCCCTTCCGGGCAGAGCACGTAACGGTACTCGCCGTCCGCGTAGCATACCAGCGCCACCCGTGCCGAGCGGTTCGGGTCGTACTCGACCGAAACCACCTTGCCCGGCACCTCGCGCTTCTCGCGCCGGAAGTCGATCAACCGGTAGTGCCGACGCTCGCCGCCGCCGCGGTGCTTGGCGGTCACCCGACCGAGGTTGTTGCGGCCGCCCTTCTTGCGCAGGGTCTCAAGCAGCGGCTTGTGCGGCTTGTCGCGGGTAATCTCCTCGAACGTCGAGACCATGTAGTACCGCTGGGCCGGGGTCGTCGGACGGCGTCGCTTGACCGGCATCTTACCTCTCCAGGGCCTCGATGGTCTCACCCTTCTTCAGGGTGACCATCGCCTTGCGCCAGTCCGGCCGGCGCCCCTTGAACGCCCCCATCCGGCGCTCCTTGCCCATCAGGTTGAGCACCCGGACCCTGGTCACGTGAACCTTGAACAGCCGCTCAACCGCCTGGCGAATCTGAATCTTGTTGGCTCCGGTGGCAACCCGAAAAGTGTAGGTACTCTCGGTCGCCTTGAGCCGCTCGGCCTTCTCGGTGACAATCGCGCCCTCGATGACTCTCGACGGTACCAGCATCAGTCGCCCCCTGCCCGTGCGCAGAACTGCTCCAGTCCCTTGTCGGTAAAGACGACCTGGTCGTGCCGCAGTACCGCGTAGGTGTGAACCTGGGAAGCAGGCATCACCGTCAGGCCCGGGATGTTGCGGCTCGCCCGCTTCAGGCTCTCGTCAACCGCCGCCGGCAGCAGCAGGACCGAACCCTCGAACCCGAACCCGTCCAGCATCCCGGCCAGCTCCCTGGTCTTCGGCTGGCCGAGCGCAAACTCCTCGACGACCCTGACACCGCCCTCGGCGACCCTGGCCGACAACGCAACCGCCAGCGCCTGACGCTGCTTCTTGCGGGGCATTGCCAGCCGGTAGTCGCGCGGCTGCGGCCCGAAGCAGACGCCGCCGCCGGTCCAGATCACGGTGCGGCGCGAACCGTGGCGGGAACGGCCGGTGTGCTTCTGGCGAAACGGCTTCTTGCCGGTGCCTGACACCTCGCCGCGGGTCTTGGTCTTGGCCGTACCCTGGCGCTGGTTGGCAAGGTAGGTGCGAACCGCCTCCCAAAGCAGGCCGTCGCGTCCCTGGCGGCCGAACACCACCTCGGGGACATCAACCTCGCCCTTCTTGCCCCCGCCGGCCGCAATCACGTCCAGCTTCATGCGCGCTTCCTTATCACCAACAGACCACCCTTGCCGCCCGGCACGGCGCCGGTGACAAGCAGCCGACCCTGGCCGGCGTCAACGCCGACAACCTTGAGCTTCCGAACCGTCACCCGCTCGGTGCCGTAATGCCCGGGAAGCGTGCGTCCCTTCAGGACGCGGCCCGGGGAAGTGCCGGCGCCGACCGAACCGATCCGGCGGTGAGACATGTTGCCGTGGGTGCGCGGGCCCGTCTTCCAGCCCCAGCGCTTCACGCCGCCGGCGAATCCGCGGCCCTTGGTCCAGCCGGTGACGTCCACCATGTCGCCGGACTGGAACTGGCCGGCTCCCGGCTTCTTGCCGGGCTCGAACCCCTCGGTCGAAGCGACGCGAACCTCGCGCAGATGGCGGACCGGCTCGACCCCGGCCTGTTTGTAATGCCCGGCGACCGGCTTGGTGAGCTTGCGCTTGCTCGGCCGACCGACCCCGAGCTGGACCGCGGTGTAGCCGCACTTCTCCGGGGTCCGGCAACCGACCACCACGCAACTGCTCACGTCAATAGTCGTTGCCGGGATGGCCCGCCCCTCATCGTCGAACACCTGGGTCATCGGGCCCTTGAGGCCAAGCAGCACTGCCATATTCGTCAGGCGGACTTGATTTCGACTTCGACCCCGGCCGGCACCTCGAGCTTCATCAGCGCGTCAACCATCTCGGTCGTCGCGTTCGAGATATCCACCAGGCGCTTGTGAACACGCAGCTCGAACTGCTCGCGCGACCGCTTGTCAACGTGCGGCGAACGCAGCACGGTGAAAAGCGTCCGCTTCGTGGGCAGCGGGATCGGGCCGGACACCCGGGCGCCGGTCCGCTTCGCGACGTCAACGATATCGCGCGCGGACTGGTCAAGGACCCGGTGGTCGTAGGCCTTGAGCTTTATCCGTATCTTCTTGGCACTCGCAATCAAACTCATATCAGTGTTCTGTCAGTCAACCTCTCAAGCGACAAAAAACGCTTCCATCCACTGCACGGACTGGCTATTGGGCGGACTTTCGGGATTGCCCTTGCGCCCCATTGGCGCTAAGTGCGAATGATACTGAAGGAATACGCCCTGTCAACTCCCCAATGCAACTTCTGCGAAGTCCGGCGAAACGCCGACTCGTGATTCCCTGCCCGGCTCGCGGCTCAGTCGGTTTCGACCGCGCCCAGTGCGGTGAGCGCCTCGCCGGCCACGTAGAACGAACCAGCCACCACCACCGGCCACCGGCCCGCGGCGCGCTCCAGGGCGAGCGCAAGGCCTTCACGAACCGAGCCGGCGCGCACGCTGGCGACGCCGTGCCGGGTGAAACTCCGGGCCAGTTCCGCGAGGTCGAGCGCCCGGGGCGAATCGGGACGAACCAGCACCGCCAGTTGGACGTGCGGAGCCAGCGGGGCCAGGATCCGGCCGACAAGCTTGCCGCGCAAGGACCCATAGACCAGCACGACCCTTGTCCCGAAGTGGTCGCGGATAGCATCGGCCAGCGCCCTGCCAGACTCGGGATTGTGACAGGAGTCCACGACCAGCGGCGGGCGCCTGCGAACCAGCTGGCACCGGGCCGGAACGCGCGCCCGGGCAAAGCCGCGCCCGACCCTCGACAGCAGGATGCGCCGGTCGTTCCGGGTTAGCAGTCCGAGAACCACCAGGGCCGTCGCGCAGTTCTCTGCCTGGTGCTTTCCCAGCAGTGCAAGCCGGACCCGCCCGGCGCCGAGGTCGCCCATCATCGAAAACGCAACCCCCGAGCGGTCGGTCACGATATCCCAGGCACGCAGCCGGCTGTCTGCCGGCACCGGCTGCGCGCCAATGACGCCGGCTCGCCGGGAGAGTCCCGCCATCACGTGCGGCCGCTGCCGGCCGATGACCACCGGCCGGCCGGCGCGCATTATGCCGGCCTTCTCGGCGGCGATCCGGGTGAGCGAATTCCCGAGCACCTTGGTATGATCCATCCCGATACGGGTGATGACCGACACCTCGGGGTCGGACAAGTTGGTGGCGTCAAGCCGGCCGCCCAACCCGACTTCGACAACTGCGTACTCGGTTCCCGCGCGGGCGAACGCCTCGAAGGCCATCGCCGCCGTCAGCTCGAAGTAGCTGACCGGCTGCACTCGCAGCAGCTGCTCGAACCGGGCAACCAGCGCCGCGAAGCGCCGCTTGTCGAGCGGCGCGCCTTCGAGCCGGATGCGCTCGCGCACGGTCGCGACGTGCGGGGACAGGAATGTCCCGACGCGACAGCCGCAGGCGCGCAGACCCGCCTCGAGCAGGTGACAGGTCGAACCCTTGCCCTTGGTGCCGGCGACGAGAATGGTCCGGCCGATGCGCCGCTCAGGGTTGCCCGCCAGCTCGAGCAGTTTTCGGATGTTGTCGAGCTTGAACTCGTCGCGAGGCCGGGCCAGCCTCTCGTAGTTGACCAAGCCGTCGAGCAGCGCCAGTGCGTCCGCGTACTTCACTCTATCGGCCGGCCGTCCCCGCCGCACCCGGCATGCGTGACCGGTCGCCCGCTACCTGAGCACCAGCTTCGCGTTAACCCGGCTCCGGCCGGCCTCGGCTTCGACCAGGTAGACGCCCGGCTCGAGCCCGGTCAGGTCCAGCTCTGCTCCATCGAAGACCGCTTCCCGGCGCCGGCCGGTGACATCGCGCACGGTCACACCGGTCAGTTGCCCGGCCGTCCCGACGTGGAGCCGCACCCGGCCGCGGGCAGGATTCGGGGCCAAGATGAACCCCGCCGGCCTTGCTCCTGCCGGACCATCGGCTATCCCGAGACCGTCCCCGGCCAGCGCGTAGAAGTTGCCGTCCATGCAGCCGAAGTACACCCGCCCCCCGGGGCCGATGGCAGGCGACGACCAGATGTCGTCGGCGTAGGCGCTGCTCCAGAGCACGGTCGAGTCCGGCGCGATGACATAGAACGTGCCGGCGGCCGACCCGATGTAGACCCGGCCCAGCCCGTCCACCGCCGGCGCGGAGTAGTTGCTCGAACCGCCGAGCGACTTGCGCCAGCGCCAGCCCGAGTCGGCCGCGAGGCAGTAAAGGTAGGCGCCTGCGGTCAGGTAGAGCGTCGAGTCATCGGCGATCGCCGGGCAGGAACTGACCTGGGCGGTGAGGCTGTCGCGCCAGCGCAGCGCGCCGGCGGCGCTCACCGCGTAGACGTAGCGCCCGGCCCCGACGTAAATGGTCGAGTCGGGGCCGACCGCGGGTGAGGCGAAATCGGCGCCCGCGGCCAACGGAAAGGTCCACGCCGTGTCGCCGCCCGGTTCGAACGCCCAGAGCTTCCATCCGCCCGTGCCGCGGGTCGTGGCGATGTAGATGTTGCCGTCGAGCCCGATTGCCGGCGCGGAGTTGCAGGAGTTGCCGAGGTAGCCTGCCCAGGCCACCGAGCCATCCGGGTTCATCGCCATCAACGAATCGTGGTAGCCCGCGAAGTAGACCTTGCCGTCGGTCCCGATGACCGGCGAGTGGCTGATTGACCAGGCACTGTGCTCCGGGTAACGCCAGACGACCGTGCCGGCGGGATTGACCTTGACCAGCTTGCGGTCGGTAGTGATGTAGACGTTACCCGAGTCATCCAGCGCCGGCGCCGAGAAGTAGATGCTGGTGCCCAGGCTTTCGAGGTTGGCATCCCACGCCGGCGTTCCGTCGGCGTTGATGCAGTAGAGGTGGACGTCGCGGGCGCCGAAGATCACCTGCCCCTGGTCGTTCACCACCGGCGAACCCGAGATGTCGCCGCCGGCCAGGTAGGACCACGCCTGGCCGAGCGAATCACCCACCGCCAGGTCGGTCCGGCCGGTGTGCTGCGGGTCGCCGTGGTAACCGGACCAGGGATGCGCCGTCGCGATTGTGGCGGCGGCAAGCAGCAGGACAGCAGTCAGTCTCATCACTCCTCCTCTTGTTCCGGGCCGGCGCGCAACTCGATGCCGCGCCGGCTCCGGCCGATGAAATCCAGCAGTCTTTCCAGCCGCCGGCGGTCTTCGGGCCCGGCCGCAGGCAGCAACTCCGCCTCGATTCTGGAGCAAGCCTGCCCCAAGTTCAAGTCCGAGCGGAAAACCAGTCGCCAAGCGCGTTTCAGCAATGCGACCGTCGCGTTGCCGAACCCGGCCCGGCACAGACCGACCATGTTCAATCCCCGTACCCGGCACGGTCGCCCAGCGGCCAGGACAAAGGGCGGGATATCCTTGTTGACGTAGGAACAGGCCCCGACCATCGCCAACTCTCCGACCCGGCAGAACTGGTGCACGCCGGTCAACCCGCCGATGACCGCGCGGTCGCCGACCTCGACGTGCCCGCCCAGTTGCACGCAGTTGGTCAGCACGCAGCCGGAACCCACCCGGCAGTTGTGGGCGACGTGGACATAAGCCATCACCCGGTTGCGGTCGCCGATGACGGTCGCGGTACCATCGCCGGTGGAGCGGTGGACGGTCGCGTACTCGTGGAAGACGTTGCCCGCGCCGACCTCGACCCGGGTCGGCTCGCCCTGGTAGCGGTCGTCCATCGGCGCCGCGCCCAACACCACCCCGACCTGGAGCCGGCTGCCCGGTCCGACCCGGACCGCGCCCTCGAGCCGGCAGAACGGCCCGACCTCCACCCCTTCACCGAATTCGACGTCCGGGCCGACCAGCGCCGTCGGGTGAACCGCCACCGGCTAGTCGCGCAGCACGCCGAGGACCGTCGCTTCGCAGGCGACCTCGTCACCGACCCGGGCTCGCCCCTCGAACCGGTACAGCCCGGCCCTGGCCGCGACCAGCCGCGCCTCAAGCACGAGCCTTTCTCCGGGCACTACCTGGCGCCGAAACCGGGCGCGCTCGACGCCGGCGAACAGCGTCTTCTTGCCCACGAACTCAGGCTGCCGGGCAAGCACCAGCAGGATACCGGCCTGGGCTATCGCCTCGACCATCAGCACGCCCGGCAGCACCGGGAAGCCCGGGAAGTGACCCGGGAAGTAGAACTCACCCGGCCGGATGTCGCGGTAAGCCTCGATGCCGTCGTCGTCGAGCCGGGTCACCGCATCCACGAACAGGAACGGCTCGCGGTGCGGCAACAGCTTCTTGATTGCGTCAACGTTCATCATCCTGCGCCTCCTGGAGTGTCCTGACAAATGCCAGGTTCAACCGGTGACCCGGGTTGCGGGCGAACACCTCGGCCGCGAGCGGCCGGCCCAGCAGGGCCAGGTCGCCGATCACGTCGAGCAGCTTGTGCCGGCAGAACTCGTCGGGCATCCGCGACCGGCGCGGCGCGACGAACCGGCCCCGCCGGCAGAGCGCGAACCGGAGCCGGTAACGCGCCCGCAGAGTTCCGGGCCGCTCGGCTACGGGCGCGACTGTCCGCGCCCCGGCCAGCTCGCGGACGAAACGCGCGCGGGTCAGCGCCAGCCCGACGTGCGCCGCGCCGAACTCGGGCGCCTCGGCCAGGCAGCTGAAGAACGGCCGGTCTGCCGGGACCGCGGCGATGAACCCGGCCCCGGCATCGACCAGCACCGGCCCGGGCAGGACGAGCGGCTCGGGCGCCGCTGCCCGCCGCAGCCCGGCGCGCGCGAAGGCGCGAACATAGGGCAGGCTGCTGCCGTCCAGCAGCGGCATCTCCGGCCCGTCCACCGTCACCGCCAGGTCGCGAATACCAAGACCGGCACAGGCCGCGAGCAGGTGCTCGACCATCCCGGCCCGGCCTACCCGGACCGCGTGGCCGACGACCCGTGCCGAGCAATTGTCCGCCCGCCGGCCGTTGAATACGATTCCCGAGTTCGGCGCGCCCGGCTCGAGCCGCAGGGTCACCGGCCTCCCGGTGCGATAGCCTAGCCCGCGCAGGACGACAGGACGGCCGAGCGCCGAGCCGGTCACTTGCCACCTCCGAACGTCCTCCACAGCCTTGCCCAGAACCGCTTCGTGGCCGGGTGCGGCCGGGCCGGGATGCCGGAGTAGCGTTCGCCGGCCGGGACGCTCCGGAACACCGCCGACTTGGCATAGACCACCGCGTCGTCGCCGATGGTCACGTGGTCGCTCACCCCGACCTGTCCGGCCAGCGCGACCCGGTCGCCGATTCGCGCGCTGCCCGCGACCCCGACCTGGCCGACGAGCAGGCAGTGCTCGCCGATCAGCACGTTATGACCGATGTGCACCTGGCAGTCGACCTTGGTGCCCTGGCCGATACGGGTCTGCCGGCCGGTTCTGGCCATCGCAACCGTCACGCCGGCGCCCAGTTCGACATCGTCCTCGATGATGACCTCGCCCGAATGCTCGAGCCGGCGGTGCGCGCCGTCGCGCCACTCGTAGCCGAACCCGGGCGTGCCGACCACCGCGTTCGGGCCGACAATGCAGCGCGCGCCGACCCGGGTCCGGCCGAGCAGCACCGCGCCCGGCATCACGATGGTCCCCGGCCCGATTTCCACTTCCGGGTCAACGTGGACCAACGGCCCGACCTTCGCGTCGGGGTGAACCCCGGGCGGCAACGACCCGCCCGAAACCGTCACGGTCGCATCCTCACTTGACCCCTTGAACCCTGGAATCCTAGAACCCTCTCCTCAGGGCTTCTGCACGCTGGCGAGCAACATCTGCACGACCCGGGCAACCTGCTCCTGGAGGTCCTCTTCGCGCGATGCGTCGCCGGTTTCGGTCTTGACCTCGGAGTTCAGCCGGACGTCAACGATGGTCAGCGAGAACGAGATGCGGCGGTCCTGTTTCGAACAACTGCCGAAGATGGCGTGGTCCACATCGAGCACCGCAGCCACCGGCAGCACGTCGCCCGACTCGAGCTGCCGGCCGTCGATGCCGCGGGCCTGGAGCTGCTCGTTGACCTTCTGGTTGGCGGTCATCTCGACCCTGGGCTGGTCGCGCACGAGGTCGTAAACGAACTGGCGAATCTTCAGGTCGATGCGGTCCTGGCGCGCCTCGTCGTTGGTGGCGAACACCGGGAACACGGCGTGGACCTTCTTGTCCTCGACCACCGGGCCGACCGGCGTGTACTCCCGGTTCAGTTCCTCGATGACGAGCCGGGTCAGGTCGAGCCCGGCCTCGGCGAAGACGATTTCAGACTTGGAGGCGTCGATCACCAACGCAAACCCCTCGGCCGCGGCCAGTTTCCCCACCGCCTCGTTGATCTTCTCCACCAGCGGCGCAATCAGCTCCCGGTTCTTCTGGTCGATCTTCCCGCCCTCGCGGTAGACCTGGTCGACGTAGCTGTCATAGCGCCGCTTGCGCTGCTCCACCTCGGCCATCTTCGCCCGCTTGCCCTCCTCGGACAGGGTCAGCTCCTGCGACTCGTACTCCTCGAGCGATACCGTGTACTCGGCGCGCAGCGACTCGGCCTCGGCCCGGTAGCGGGCCACTTCCTCGTCCAGCTCGTCGCGCGCTTCCTTCGCCTCCTCGTACTCGGAGATTATCTCTTCCGAATCAATGTAGCCAAGCTTGTATTCCCTGGCGCCAGCCACGGCCAACGCCGCGGCCAGCAGCCCGGCGGCCAGCCAGTACAGCTTCATTGGACCTCCAGTAGTTCTCTGTCGCCGGCCCGGTCGGCCGGATTGCCGGTGCGCGTTTCGACCACCCGCCCGGAAGGACGTTTCCCGCCGCCGGTGACCAACACCCGGGCCAGCCCGCGCGGCGGCACCGGCACCGGCCCCTCGAGCCGGACCCGCAGGTAATTGTCGGTCAGCGCCGTGCGCGAACTCTCGACCACCGCGACCCGGACGGTCCCGGCGAACCGGGCCGAGTAGCGTTCGGCCAGCCCGTCCGACAGCCCGCGCAGCCGGTTCACCCGCTCCCGTTTCCCCTGTTCCGGCACGGTGTCCGGCATCGCCGCGGCCGGCGTTTCTTCCCGGGCCGAAAACCGGAAGACGTGCAGGTACCCGAGACCCAGCCCGGCGACGAAAGCGCGGGTGCGCCCGAACGAATCCTCGTCCTCGCCCGGCAGCCCGGCGATGACGTCGGCCCCGACCCGGGCCTCGGGCCGGACCGAAAGCAGCGCCGCGACCGCCCGGCGCGAGTCGGCGACCGAATGACGCCGGTTCATCTTCGCAAGCAGCGCGTCGTCGCCCGACTGCAGCGCGAGGTGGAAATGCGGACAAACCCGCTCGTTTCCGCACGCCGCCGCGAGCCGGTCGGTCACCGTGTCCGGCTCGAGCGAGCCGAGCCGCAACCGGAACCTGCCGCCGACCTCGAGCAGCCGACCGACAAGCCCGGCCAGGTCCAACCCGTTCGACCGATACAGCCCGAGGTTCAACCCGGTCAGCACGATTTCGCGGAACCCGGTCTCCACCAGCCCGTGCAACTGCTCGACGACCGCTTCCGGCGGCACCGAAACGGGCGCGCCCCGAAGCCGGCCCGGCCGGCAGAACCCGCAGCCCCGGTCGCAGCCGTCCTGGACCTTCAGGAACGCCCGACTCCGCACCGGCGCCGGTCTCGCCCTTGCGAGCTCGGCCGCAAGCCGCTGCCGTCCCCAGACCTCGACCACGCCCGGCAGACCGGCCAACCGTTGCGGCTCGCATTCGGCCAGGCAACCGAGGACAACGACCCGGCCGGCCCGGCCGGCCCGCCGCACGAGCTGGATTGAACTGCGGTCCGCGGCCGCCGTCACGCTGCAGGTATTCACGTAGCAGATATCGGCCCGTTCGGGTTCGTCCACGAAAACGGCGCCGGCCGCCGCGAGCCGACCGCGCAGCAGGTCGCTGTCGGCCTGGTTCAAACGGCAGCCGGCGGTCAGTATCGCGGTCTTCACGCGCAGGACCGCGCGCGGCGGCTACTCGTCCTCGTCGAGCCCGCGCAGGTGGTCCTCGAGCGTGAACCGGTCGGTCGGCTCATCCTCGAACTCCTGGTTGCGAGGCTGGCGCTGGCGCCGCTCGCGGCCGCGGCCGCGGGGCCGCTGCTCGCGCTCCACTTCCGGCTCGGGCTCGTGCTCCACCGGCTCGACCTCGACCGGCTCGGCGCCAACCGGCCGCTCGGTCAGGGTTATGCGACGATGGTTGTAGTCCACCTTCAGCACCCGCAGCTCGAGCGACTCGCCGATCTGGTAGTTCTCCTTGGCGCGCTTGCCGCCGCGGGCGAGCTGGACCAGCGGGACAAAACCCTCGATACCGTGCGGCAACTGGACGATGACGCCCGGCTTGGGCAGGTCGAGGACCTGGGCGGTGACGACGTCGCCCTCGTTGATTTCCTTGCTGATCCGGTAGAACGGGTCCTCGTCGAGCTGTTTCAGGCCCAGGGTGATTCGCCGGTTCTCCTGGTCGATGCCGAGGATGACGGTCTCCAGCCGCTGTCCTTTCTTCAACTCCTCGCGCGGGTGCTTGATCCGCTTGGTCCACGAGATGTCGGCGTTGTGGATCAGCCCCTCGATGCCCTCCTCGATCTCCACGAAGGCGCCGAAATCCTTCAGCGCGCGGACCTTGCCCTCGATGCGCTGGCCGACCGAGTACTTCTCCTCGATCAGCGACCACGGGTCGGGCATCGTCTGCTTCAGGCCGAGCGATATCCGGCGGTTCTCCTTGTCGATGTTCAGCACGACCGCCTCGATCTCCTGCTCGACCTCGAGCACCTGCGACGGGTGGTGAATCGACTTGGTCCACGACATCTCGGAGATGTGGATCAGCCCCTCGATGCCCTTCTCCAGCTCGACGAAGGCGCCGTACTCGGCCAGCGTCGTCACCCGGCCGCGGATGCGCGCGCCGATCGGGTACTTCTCCTCGACCCGCTCCCACGGGTGTGGGCTGAGCTGCTTCAGGCCGACGGTGATGCGGCCGGTGTGCTCGTCGGCCGACAGCACCTTCACCTTCAGTTCGTCGCCGACGTTGACCACCTCCTTGGGATGAACAACCTTGTTCCACGCCAGGTCGGAGATGTGCAGCAGGGCATCGACCCCGCCGATGTCCACGAACGCGCCGAACTCGGTGATGGTCTTGACGGTACCGTCAATGACATCGCCGACCGCGATGCGAGAGAACAGCTCGCGCCGGGCCTGCTCCTGCCGCTCCTCGAGCAGCACGCGCCGGCTGACGACGATGTTCTTCTTGTACCAGTTCACCGAGATGATCTTCACCTCGAGCTCGCGGCCGACCACCGAATCCAGGTTCGGCACCGGCCGCAGGTCCACCTGCGACCCGGGCAGGAACGCGTCCAGGCCCATCACCTCGACCGCCAGCCCGCCCTTAACCCGCTTGATGACGGTCGCGGGCACGCCCTCGGCGCTCTCCGACTTCTCCTTGATCTTCTCCCAGGCCAGCTGGAAATCGGCCTTCTTCTTCGAGATCACCGGGAAACCCTCCCGGTCCTCCATCGCGTCAAGGTAAACCCTGACCTCCATTCCGTCGGTGATCTCGTCCGGCCGGCGGAACTCCTCGAGCGGCAGGATCCCCTCGGCCTTCAGGCCCAGGTCCACCAGCACCGCGTTGGGCAGGCGCTTGATGACCCGGCCGGTCACGATCTCCCCCACCTTCAGGCGCGGGAAAGAATCCTGGTAGATGTCCGCCATCGTTTGCGGGGCGGCGTTTTCTCGGCTCTCCTCAGACATCGGTTCGGTCCTCCTTATCGGGATTTCTGACAAAGTCGGCGACTTCGCTCACCACCCACGCGGGGGTAGACGACCCCGCGACCACGCCGACGCGCCGGCAGCGCGCCAGCCGCTCGCGCGGCAGCTCGCTCGCGCGCTCGACGTGGACCATCTCCGCACCGGCGTCCCGGACAATCTCGGCCAGCCGGGACGTGTTGGCGCTGCTCCGACCGCCGACCACGACCACCAGGTCGCAGACGGCGGCCAGCCGGGCCGCGGCCCGCTGCCGGGCCGTCACCTCCTCGCAGATGGTGTCGAAGACACGAAGCTCAGTATAGCGCAGCCGGTTGAGGTTGGCAACCGCCTCGCGCAGCCGGGGATGCGAGGTCGTCGTCTGGGCCACCACGCCCACCTTCGGCGACCGCAGCCGCATCCGCGGCGAATAGACTCTCCCGGCATCCCCGCTGAAACCCAGGATCGAGCGCACCTCGGGATGGTTCTTCTCGCCCACCACCACCACCGCGTAGCCCTGGCTCTTCAGCCGCCGGGCGACGCTCTGGACTTTGCCCACGTACGGGCAGGTAGCGTCAATCATCGTGATACCCAGCTCCCGGCACCGGTCGGCGACCTCGGGCGGCGCGCCGTGGGCCCGGATGACCAGCGCCCCGCCCCGGCACTGCTCCACCCGTTTCACCGCCCGGATGCCCTCGCGCTCAAGCTCGTCCAGTACCGACGGGTTGTGTACCAGCTCGCCGAGCGTGAACACCCGGCCGTGCTTCGCCTGGCCGTCGCGCGCCAGCCGGATGGCCCGCTCGACCCCGAAGCAGAAACCGGTCGGCCGCGCCACCCGCACGCGCCGGCGTTCGGATTGCCTCTTCACGCCTGCGTCGCGCATTTTGCCCGCGGCTCCGCCCCGGCTCCCAACCCGCGCACCCGGGCCTCGACCTCGGCCGCCAGCGCGCCGAAACCCTCGCGGCTGTCGGCAAAACCCTCGGGCCTGACCGGCTCGCCGAAACTCACCCGTATTGGCACCCGGCCCTTCGGCTTCTTCCGCCAGCCCCGGCGCCGGAAATCGAAATCCACCTGGTACGAGAACCACGACCGGTCCATCCCGGTTATCCGGGTCGGCACGACCGGCACCCGGTTGCGAATCGCCAGCATCCCGACCCCGGGCCGGAACCGAGCCAGCTCGCCGGTCCGGCTGCGCGTCCCCTCGGGAAACAGCACCAGCGTCTGGTCGTGGCACAACAGCTCCGAGCAATGCTCGAGCGCGGCCCGGTCGGCCAGCCCGCGCCGCACCGGGTGCGCGTTCAGCGACCGGATCAGCAGCGCGAACCAGCGCGACGCCTCGAACAGCTCCCGCTTGGCAAGGAAATGCACCTCGCGCGCCGCGGCCCAGCCGACGATCAGCGGGTCGATATTGGAGACATGGTTCGAGGCCAGTATCTGGCCGCCCCGCCCCAGCCGGCGCCGGCCCTTCACCGACATCCCCAGCAGCGGCTTGGCAAGGCAAGGATAGGTCGCGAGCCACAGGATATCCCAGGCCAGTTTCATCGGCCGGCCGCGCGGGCCATCCGCTCGCGGGCGAGCTCGCACACCACCGCCACCTGCTCCTCGATGGTCAGTTCGGTCGTGTCCACCAGCACCGCGTCCGCCACCCGCACCAGCGGCGACATCGCCCGGCCCGAATCCATCCGGTCGCGCTT
>JAFGQF010000085.1 GCA_016935775.1 Caldifarciminota bacterium | reverse complement strand
CGGAACGGGTCGAACTCCTTGGTCCCGGTCATCCCGGTCACGAAGCGGAGCGCGTTGTGGATGACCAGGGCCCAGTCGCCGGTACGGCCGGGCGGCACATGGCAGCCCGGGTACTGGTTCAGCCCGGCAACCTTCTGGTTGGCGCTGACCGCGACATAGGGACGGCCGTCGTCCCACTTGGCCACGGACTCGGCCAGGAACGTGGGAACGGTGCGGTAGTAGTCGCCGACCGATGTCACGCCGTCCATTATCGGGTGGGCGCCGTTGTTCCAGCCGAGGGACGCGTTCTGGAAGGTGTTGTTGCCTTGGGTCATCGTGGCGTAGTTGCCGGTCATTATCGCGCCACCCATACCGTGGCCGTCGTTGGTGAAGCAGAAGTTGGCCAGGACCACGCCGCCGCCCGAGTCCACGTAGCTGGCGAGCACGTTGCCGAGCGCGGTCGGATCAGCATAGCCGTAGTTCGAGTGCGCGCCGACCGCGTCGTAGGGGAGGAGTTCGGCAAGCGTGGGAGTGTAGCTCTGGACGTTCATGTAGGTCAGGGTGTCACCCAGTGCGCGGAGCCGGTAGCCGAGCGTGGTGTCCGGGTCGGTGTAGTCGGCGTACAGCCAGAGGGCTTCGAAGCCGGTCGGCGGCGTGTAGTCAATGGCACCGCGTTCGACCGAGCCGAGGAAGCCGCTGCCGCTGTAACCGCAGACCGCCAGCAGGGTGTCGCCCCAGATGGCGCCGGCGTGCGAGCGGCGGGCGGCCAGCAGGTTGTTGCAGGCTTCCCAGGTCCCGGTGCTGACGGTGTAGGCCCAGACTTGGTTGGTGTAGGCGCCCGAGGCGTTGTAGCCGCCGAAGGTATAGATGACCCAGCCGTGCGCCGGGTCGTGATAGGCGGCGCCGCGGCCCCAGGTGGTGCCGTAGGGCATTGCCGGCCCGGTTGTCCAGTTGTCCCCGGAGATGGAGTACTTGAGAAAGTGGGTCGTGCCGTTGTACGGCGTGCCCGAGACGGGGTGGCCGCCGATGAGGTAGATGGTGTCGCCCGCCGTGACCGCAACCTGGCTCCTGAGCGCCAGCGGCATGTTCGCCAGCGCGGTGAAGCTGTTGGTTGCCGGGTCATAGCGGTGAGCCTGGTTGGAAACCGACGTGCCGTAGGCGCCGCCGAACACGTAGGCGTTGCCGCCGGAGGCGGCCATCGCGTAGTACATCAGGCTGGCAATCGGCATCGTCGCGCCCGCGGTCCAGGTGTTGGCGCTGAGGTTGAGCAGGGTGATGTTGTTGTAGTTACCGCCGGTCGAGGTGTAACCGCCACCGACGCAGATGAGCGTGTCCGACACGGCGATGGCATCACCGTTGGAGATCCCGCCGCCAGGATGGCTTAGGCCTTCGCTCCAGGTGTTGGTTGCAAAGTCGAAGATCTGATCCGGCACGCGGTTGGGCGCGGGGGAAACCTCGCCGGTGACGACGTGGAGCTTGCCGCCCGCCACGCACGCGGCCGTACGGGAGATGGTTTTCGGGCAGGCGGTGCCATAGGCCCAGGTGACGTTGCCGGCGTCGGTGTAGGGCGACTCACCAACCGCGCCGGGTGTGCCGGCAAAGTCGCTGTGCAGATTGGTTTCCTCGATGGCCGGCTCGACCGGCGCCGGCTGGAACGGGACCGGCCCGGTGGACGGCGTCTGGCCGGCGGGCAGGGCCACTAGCCCGCCGAGGGCCAGCAGCAACCCGATTATCTTGACGTTCATCTTCTTCTCCTTCTTTCGGTCCTGCGGAATCAGTTCTGCGAACTCGCGGAGCCGCCAAGAGCGACTACCGTGCCTGTCTGTCTTTGCGTGTTGCTGTGGTTGACTTCAGCGGTTCACCTCCCGGTTGCGATTGCCTGTACCGGCCCGGCCGGCCGGGGCGACATGCTTGCGGTCGTGGCGTAGTTCATCGGTTCCCGCATTCTCCCTGTATGACAGCAGTGTAGTGCCGGTTGCCGATTAGTCAAGCACGAAATGCGGGGCGGGCAAACGCCCGCCCCGCGCAGATTGAATTCCCTGTCAGCGGCTGACGACCAGCGGCCGGGTTGATGCCCGGTCACCGGCCCGGAGAGTGCAGAAGTAGACGCCGGACGCGGCACCCGAGGCGTCCCAGCGGGCCGAGTGGTGGCCGGCCGACTGAACCCCGTTCGCCAGCGTCGCGACCCGGCGGCCGGTCACGTCGGTCACGGTCAGTTCTACCGGGGTGAGCCGGTCCAGCTCGTAGCAGACCGCGGCGCGGGCGCGCACCGGGTTGGGGTAGGTGGTGAACCCGGCCACCAGCTCGAGCGGGTGCTGCTCGCTGACGCCCGACATCGGGGCGAGCACGAAGTCGTCGGCGGAGACCTCCGCCCACGGCAGCGTTCAGCCGCTTGAGGTGTAGTTGTAGATCAGTACCCGGACCTTGCTGACGTCGGCCGGGTCCACCCCGGTCAGGTGCGAGCGCAGTTCTTCGCCGAGCTGGAACCGGTACTCCCGCCAGTCCGGGTCGGTGACCTCGACGAGGTGTTCGGTCGGCGAGTTTGTCCAGGTGCAGAACTCGTCGTGGAGGTAGAAGAGGCTCCTGCCCAGTACTTCCTCGGCGGCGTTGCAGTATTCGATGCCGACCGAGCCGACCGGCCAGCAACTGGGCGAGCCGTCTTCGATGCGGAAGTTGGCTCGGAATGAGAGCTCGTAGCCGGTGTCGGGCAGGGGCACGAGCTGGCCGAGCTTCATTATCCCCGGGCCGCTGTACTGGTAGACCCGCGCTTCGTAATCCGGGTCCGGGTCGTAGCCGGTGTCGCGGGTGAAATCCTGCAGCCCGATACCCTGCTTCTCCTGGGTCCAGCCGACGGTCAGCTCCTGTTCGAAGTCGCCGTTCGTGAGCAGGTTCTGACCCAGTGCCGGTACGAGCAGGGCGGGCAGCGCAAGTGCGAGCAGAATCTTCAACTTTCCTCCCTTTGGGGCTTTCATTGTCCTACGAAACAATTCTAGTTGAGGTACGGCGGGGGTCAATGGCGGGACGCCGAACGGGAATCGCGTTCACCGGCGGCCGTCCGGCTGAAGGGCCGGGCCGGACTTCTTGGCCGTGCCTCAGCCCGGCATTGACTTCACGCCCCGGCCAGAATAATCTGGTTCCTTGCTGACCGGTCTGGTGCTGGTCATTGTCACCCTGGCGCCGCCCGCCGGGGTGAGGGCGTTCGATGTGGCCAACGACGAGGGCGGGGCAATCCGGGTGACCTGGGAGCCGGCCGAAGGCGACACGGCGCGGACCGCGAGCTATGTCGTGCTGCGCTCGGAGGCGGCCGATACCGGCTTCGAGATTGTCGGCGAACAGCCGGCGGTCCAGCTCGAGTTCACCGACAGCGACGCCCGGAACGGCGTCGACTACTGGTACCGGGTCGACGCCGCCGGGCCGGCCGACACCGCCCGGGCCGAGGCGATCGGGCCGGTGCGGGCCGGCGCCCAGTGGTTCCACACCGCCCGGCTGAACATCCTGTTGATGACGCTGGTCATCTCGGCGGTCTTCCTGGTCTACATCGCGCGTGCCCGCCGGGGGGTGAAGATGCACGTCCGCCGCATCGCCGGGCTGGACGCGATCGACGACGCGCTCGGCCGGGCGACCGAGATGGGCAAGCCGATCCTGTTCAGCTTCGGGCTCGGCTACCTGACCGACATGGTGGTTATCGCCGCGTTGCCGTTGCTGCGGCGGATCGGGATAAAGTCGGCGGAGTTCGGCACCAGGCTGCTGGTGCCCAACGCCGACCCGCTGGTGATGACCGCGGCCCAGGAGACGGTCAAGGAGGCGTACGCCGAGGCGGGCCGGCCCGACCTCTACAACGCCGACAACGTCAGCTTCCT
>JAFGQF010000012.1 GCA_016935775.1 Caldifarciminota bacterium | reverse complement strand
TCGTAGCGGCGCTTGACGTACTCGCGCCGCTCCGGGTCGAACAGCCCGAGTTCGACCGCGTCGGCCGCGCCGATGCCGGTCACTACTCCTGAGCCGACCTGCCGGCGCCGGACAAACTCCTTCAACTCCTCGACCACGTCCTCGCCCTTGTGCAGCCGCACCTGGTAGAACGAACCTGCCCGCGTGTATGTCACTTCTTCCCCCTGGGCTTCGCCTTTCTGGCCCGCTTGCCCGGTTTGCGGGTTCTGGCCTTTGGCTTCTTGTCCTTGACTTCTGACTTCACCGTTCTGCCTTCTGACTTCTGCCTTCGACCTCTGCGCGCCCCCCGCTTCGGCGCCGCAGCCAGCAGCTCCCGGCAACGCTCCAGCGTCAACGCGGCCGGGTCTTCGCCCTTGGGCACGTTCGCGTTCTTGTCGCCATCGGTCACGTAGGGGCCGTAGCGGCCGGCCAGCACGCGAATGCCTTCCTCGAACACGCGGATTTCGCGCTTCGCGTCCCGATCTTCCTTCTCGGCGATCAGCGCCCGCGCCTGCTCCTCGGTGATGTCGTGCGGGTCGAGCGGCTTGATGGATACGTACTTTGAATTGTACTTCACGTACGGACCGAACCGGCCGATGTTGGCGGTGATCTCGTCGCCCGCCGCGGTCGTACCAACCTTGCGGGGCAGCTTGAACAGTTCAAGCGCCTCTCCGAGGGTGATGGTCTCAACTCTCTGGCCCGGCCGCAGGCCGGCGAACCGCGGCTTCTCCTCGTCCTCGCGCGTGCCGATCTGGGCGTAGGGACCGTACGGCCCGTAGCGGACCGAGACCGGTTTGCCGGTACCAGGGTCGGTCCCGAGCTCACGTTGGCCCTGCACCTCGGTGCGCGGCACGTCGGTTGCCTTGACGACGTCCTCGTGGAACGGCCCGTAGAACTCCTCGACCATCCGCTTCCAGGCCTTCTCGCCGCGGGCGACCTCGTCGAGTTCCTCCTCCACCCTGGCGGTGAAGTCGTAATCCACGACTTCACGGAAATACTGGACCAGGAAATCGGTCACCAAACCGGCGACATCGGTCGGCACCAGCTTGCCCTTGTCCGCCCCGGTCTTCTCGGTCCGCTCCTCGACTGACACCGCGCCGCCCTTCAACACCAGTACCCGGTAGCTGCGCTCGACGCCCTCGAGGACACCCCTGGTCACGTAGCCCCGGTCCTGGATGGTGGATATCGTCGGCGCATAGGTCGAGGGCCGGCCAATGCCCAGCTCCTCCAGCCGCTTCACCAGGCTGGCCTCGGTGTAGCGCGCAGGCGGCCGGGCAAAGCTCTCGCGGCTCACGATTTCGACCGGCTTGAGCTCCTGCCCCGGCTTGAGCTTCGGCAGCTCCCGGTCGTCTTCGCCGGCCGACTCCGGGCAGACCACGAGAAAGCCGGGGAAGAGCACAACCTCACCGCGGGCGACGAACTTCTCGTCCGCCCCCGACACGTCGATGGTGGCCACGGTCCGCTCGACCCGCGCCTCGGCCATCTGCGACCCGATCGCCCGGCACCAAATCAACCGGTACAGCCGCTGCTCGTTGCGCTCCCCCTCGATCTCGTCGCGGCCGAAGTCGGTCGGCCTGATCGCCTCGTGAGCTTCCTGGGCACCCTTCGATTTCGTCTTGAACTGGCGGGTACGGACGTAGTCCTTGCCCCACCGCTGCTCGACCTGCTTCGCCGCCTGGCTGATGGCCAACCCGGACAGGTTCACCGAATCGGTCCGCATGTAGGTTATCAGCCCGGCCTCGTACAGCCGTTGGGCCAGCGCCATCGTCTGCCGGACGCTGAACCCGAGCTTCTGCGACGCCTCCTGCTGCAGGGTCGAGGTGGTAAACGGCGGGCGGGGCGACTTCTTCGCCGGCTTGTTCTCGACCGCGGCGACGGTGAACCGGGCCCCGGCGGCCTTGTCCAGGAACGCCCGAGCCGCCGCCTCGTCCGGGAAATCGGTGTCGAGCCTGGCCGCGAGCTTCGGGGTCTCCGCCTGTTGTCCGGATCTGCCGGCCCGGCCATTCGTCATTCGGCATTCGTCACTCGCACTTGCCAGGAACTCGCCCGACGTCTTGAACGTTGACGCGGCCTCGAACTTCTCGATCTCCCGCTCGCGCTCGACCACCAGCCGCACCGCCACCGACTGCACCCTGCCGGCCGACAGCCTGGGCCGCACCTTCTTCCACAGCACCGGCGACAACTCGTACCCGACCAGCCGGTCGAGCACCCGGCGCGCCTGCTGGGCATCGACCACGTCCCGGTCCACCTGCCGCGGCTCACTCATCGCTGCCCTTATCGCCGGCTCGGTTATCTCGTGGAAGACGATGCGCCGCACGCGCCCGGGCGCAAGCTTCAGCTCGCGCGCCAGGTGCCAGGCGATCGCCTCGCCCTCGCGGTCCTCGTCGGTCGCGAGCCAGACCTGGCCGGCGGGTTTCGCCGCCTTGCGCAGCGCGGCCAGCACTTTCCGCTTGGCCGGCGGCACCTCGTAGACGGGCTCGAACCCGTTCTCGATGTCCACCGACATCCCCTTCTTCGGCAGGTCGGCGATGTGGCCCATCGAGCTCTGGACGTCGAACCCCTTGCCCAGGAACCGGCCGATGGTCCGGGCCTTGGCCGGCGACTCGACGATGACCAGGTCGCGCCCGGCCCGGCCCGCTGCCCCGGGCTTCGCCTTCGCGGGTGCTTTCTTCTCAGCCATCATTCGTCATTCTTCGCTCGACGAGTCGGGAGGCACTCGACAATCGTCGTTCGCCATTCGTCATTCCTTGGGCCGGCATCAGGGTCGGAGAATACGACTCAGGCCACGGCTGTCAACCGCAGGAGTGGTTCCAGGATTCGAGGGTTCCAGGGTCCTGGACCCTCTCACTTGGCCAATTGGACGCTGGTACCCTTGAACCCTAGTCCTCGATCAACACCACCGCCGAGGCGTGGTCCTTCAGGTGGGTGATGCTGAGATGGACCTTGCGGTCGCCCAGCAGCGCGGCGGCCCGGCCGCTGACGGCGATACCCGGACGGGTCCGCTCGTTGTCCAGCACCTCGATCTCGCGCCAGCCGATCGCCCCGCGCAGCCCGGTGCCGAGCGCCTTGGAGAACGCTTCCTTCGCCGCGAATCGGCCGGCATAGCTCGGGTACTTGTCGGCCAGCCCTTCGCAGAACGCGACCTCGGAAGGCGTGAAGACCCGGTCGCGGAACCGTTCCGGGTACCGCTCCAGCGCCCGGCGCACGCGGGCGACCTCCACGAGGTCGATGCCGATGCCGAACAGGGCCAAGGGTATTGGGGTTCTAGGGTTCTAGGGTTCCAGGGTTCCAGTGCCCGGGGCTCCCTCACTCGGACCCTCGACCCCTTGACCCCCCGAACCCTGTTCCTCGTTCCGGTTGACCCGCTCAACGAACGAGACCAGCATCAGCGGGTCGTTCAAGTCCACGTCCGCGCCCGAGTGCTTGGTGCCGAAGTTGTCACCGTAGCG